>JANQST010000408.1 GCA_028279155.1 Cyclobacteriaceae bacterium | reverse complement strand
CAATAAACCAAAATTTGAAACGTTGCCTTCTGATTTGAAGGAGATCATTCGAACGGCTTGCTTCCGCCTTAATCGATGGATGGGCGCTGAGTTTGATGCCAGAAATGGCATATATCTCAAAAAGATACTTGAAGAAACAGATGTGAGCGTTAAGCCTTTTCCCAAGGAAGTACTCGAACCACTGAAAAGATTTGCTGAAGATGCATTGACTGAGCTAACAGAGCAAGATCCACAGAGCAAGAAGGTTTTTGATGCCTTCAATGTTTTTCGTGAAAATGTTGGTGGGTGGATGAACGTGAGCGAACGCATCTACTATGAAAGCTTAATGTAGCCGCTTACATAATAGTTGCAATTTTCACTGCTGGCTTCCTTCTATATTTAGGCCCATAAACAACATAGACCATGAAGGAACTCATTTTTATTGCAACAACCTTACTTGCAACCACACTTTTTTCGCAACCACTAATCATGCAACCGGCTATCAGCCCGGATGGAAGCCAGATCGCCTTTTCTTACCAGGGTGATGTCTGGAAAGTACCAGTGGCCGGGGGTAGAGCCGATCGCTTGACGATCCATGAAGGATACGATGGCAACCCAGTCTGGCTAGGAGCTGATCAGATTGCATTCCAATCTGACCGATATGGAAACAATGACATTTTTCTAATGAGTTCGAATGGAGGAACTCCTATGAGATTAACCTACAACAGCTCATCAGATCAACTGTACAGTGCAACTTCAAATTCGTTGCTCTTCACAACTCGAAGAATTTATCGGGAAGTTGAACGAACCTCTGAAATTTACGAAGTGAAGACGGATGGTAGCACACCAGTGAGATTCATGGACGCCCTTGGATTCGATCCTGTTGTTTCTCCGGATGGTAGCAAAGTAGCTTTTGTGCGAGGAAGCTGCCGAATTGCCAGGGAAGCTTATAGAGGTCCAGCCAACAGGGACGTATGGGTATGGGATAAAAACGCTGATAGCTACACTCAGCTAACCACGTTTGATGGAAATGACTTTAACCCTCGGTGGATCGATGATAACAACATAGCCTACTTAAGTGCCAGTAGCGGAAGATATAACATCCATCAAGTGGACCTAAATGGTCAAAGCTCCCAACTAACAAGTGAGACAGAGTGGGGGATTAATTCTTTCAGCCTGGCTTCAGGTACTGCTGTTTATCAATACGGAGATAAAGTTTCTTTGCTGAATATTCAGAATCAGCAAAAAACGGATCTAAATGTTGATGTAAGTAGCGATTTTCGTTTTGACCCTATCGTATCCAAGAAAGTCTCAAATCGTGTTTCAGAATTCGCTGTTTCTCCTAATGGGAAATTGATCGCTTATGTTCACCGTGGTGAACTTTTCGTGACAAGAAATGACAAGGAGGAAAAAAGAAGTACAAGAATTACTACAACATCATCCAGGGAACGAGATGTTACCTGGCTAAATGATGATCGATTGCTTTTTGCTTCTGATGAAAATGGTCAAAATGATCTGTTCACAGTCTCATCAGATTCTGATGAGAAAAACCTATTCAAGACGCTCAAGTATAAAGTTGAACTTGTCAAGAAAACCGACGAAGAAGAGTTCAATCCTCAGCTTTCTCCTGATGGAAAAAAAGTGGCCTTTAGAAGAGGGCGTGGAAAATTGGTCGTAGCAGATATTTCTGATACTGGAAAAATCTCAAATGAAAAGATTTTGCAAGATGGGTGGGATACACCCGGAGGCGTAAGCTGGTCTCCGGATAGCAAATGGCTTGCTTACTCACTATCAGATTTGACATTCAATGAGGAGGTATATATTCATGCTGCTGACAATTCTTCAGGACCGGTCAATGTGACCATGCACCCAAAATATGATGGCAACCCAGTCTGGAGTAAAGATGGTTCAAAATTAGGTTTCACTTCACTTCGAAACAATGGCGATAGTGACGTTTGGTTTGTTTGGCTGAAAAAGTCGGACTGGGAAAAATCAATGGAAAAAAGAAAGCGCGAAGAAATAGATGATGAAGATGGAGACGACGAAGGAGACGTTTCGGTTCAGATCGATTTCGAAAATATTTACATGCGATTGGTTCAGGTGACTAATTATGCTGGCAATGAGTCAGACCTTGTGTTTGATAAAGACGGAGAGTACATCTACTACTCTATTGGAGGCGCTGGAAGACAAAATTTTGAGATCGATCAAAACTTGTACAAAATCAAATGGGATGGATCAGACAAAAAAGAAGTACTTGGTGGTGACAAGAGTCCAGGTGGACTTGAGATGACAGCTAAAGGGGATCAATTGTTTATGTTGACTTCAGGAGGAAGAATTACGAAGGTCAAAACCAAGGATGACAAATCCGAAAATATTTCTACCTCGTCTCAATTGAAAATAAACTATCCGGAGGAGCGTTCGCAGGTCTTCGAAGAAGGATGGCGTGCGCTAAATGCTGGATTCTATGATCCTAACTTCCACGGGCAGGATTGGGAAGCACTTAAAAATAAATATAAGCCCGTTGCGATGAAGGCATCAACCAATGAAGACTTTGGCTTCATTTTCAACTCCATGCTCGGACAGCTAAATTCCAGCCACATGGGATTACGAGGAGGAGACAATCCAAAAGAAACACAAAGGCAACGAT
The DNA here is from genome assembly GCA_028279155.1 of Cyclobacteriaceae bacterium. GTDB lineage: Bacteria > Bacteroidota > Bacteroidia > Cytophagales > Cyclobacteriaceae > Ekhidna. Next base: position 4,521 of record JANQST010000408.1, on the reverse strand, counting down.
CCGGTTTGATTGGAGTTGAGGGTGAACATGTGAGAAATGGATTCAAAATAAATGCCGTTTTGGCTGAGAGCCCAGCTGATAAAAATGAAAGCAAGTTAAATGTCGGTGATGTAGTGACTTCTGTAAATCAAACGCCAGTTACCAGTACAACAAACTTCTTTTCATTGCTTCTTGATCAGTCAGATAATCCGGTGTTGATGGAAGTGAATAGGGCTTCCGGTGGCTCGGAGGAATTGGTTATCTGGCCAAAAACTTCATTGAGCGGTGAGTTGTATGACGCATGGGTAGAAGATCGACGTGCATTGGTAAATCAGTATTCGAATGGACGTCTTGGTTATTTGCATATACGAGGAATGAACTGGACAAGCTTCGAGCGTTTTGAGCGTGAGTTGACTGCTGCGGGTTACGGTAAGGAAGGGATCGTTATTGATGTTCGATATAACGGAGGAGGTTGGACTACAGATTATTTAATGGCTGTTTTAACTGTAAGGCAACATGCGTATACTGTCCCAAGGGGAGCAGCCTCGAATCTGGCTTCCGAGCACCTTAAGTTCAAAGAAACGTATCCTTTCAGTGAGCGACTACCGCTCGCTTCCTGGACAAAACCTTCCATTGCGCTTTGTAATGAAACAAGTTATTCCAATGCAGAGATTTTTTCTCATGCCTATAAAAACCTTGGCCTTGGAACATTGGTTGGGAAAGCTACTTTCGGAGCGGTTATTTCCACTGGAGGTTGGGGCTTAATGGATGGCTCATTTGTAAGAATGCCGTATCGAGGATGGTTTGTGAAAGCTACGGAAGAAAACATGGAGCACGGTCCAGCTGTTCCGGATATCGAAGTAGAAAACATTCCAGCTTACAAAGCGAAAAATGTAGATGATCAATTGAAAAGAGCAGTAGATGAGTTGCTCAGTCAGATTGACAACTGATCATTCACAGATTACAAAACCAAAAAAAGGCGGCTCATTTAGGCCGCCTTTTCTTTTGAATTCTATTTTGACTATCGCGCTATAAACACGAAATCACTACCATTTTCATCGTGACCAAAAGCACCGAATCGAGGTGTCGATTTCAAACGTTCCATGTAGGTGTTAATCTCATTAAGTATAAGGATTCGATCCTCTCCACCATTGGATTTCAGTGCTTCCAACATATTGCGAGCAAAGGGCGAGTGGCCACCTGCAACCCCGTCCGAAACATATTCCTTACTACCAGAGGTCAGGTATTTCCTGGTTTTTTTTGATAGCTTTCGAACCAAGTATTCACGATCGTCTGTGTCTTCATATGCAGCAGATCTGGAGGAGGCAAGCATCGGATCAAACGTTCCACCAAAACAAACATCCATACTTAAAAAGATATGTTCACATGGAATGTTGTTGATGTTGCTCCTGATTCTGTTGTGTGAAATGTAGGAGTTCTTACTCACGTCATTTCTTAATGAGTTTTTTGCAACAAGGAATCCTTCTCCAAATACGTCATCATATTGTCCGTGTCCTGCAAAGAAAATAAAGAGCTGATCCTGAGGTTTGTAGTTGATTTGAGCATACTCTCGAAGCTTGGTCATTACTTCATTTTGCTCGGCATCCAACACAATTTCAACCTGGAAACCATATCGTTCTTCAAGTTCTTTTCCTATGGACTGAACATCAAAGATGGGGTTGACAAGGTCACTCCAATTGTCGTATTTGTTAATACCAAAGAGTAGCGCATAGTCTTTTCGGTCTGCCATTACCGCATCACCAATCGCATCCATTCCTACTTTTATGTTCCGTATTTCTCGTGTGACCCCTCCATCGATTGTCTTTGCTTCCAATTCCAGCCAGGTTTCACCCTCGAATACCTTCATCGACATATCCAAGCTGACCTTGTAGGGATCTTCCACATAGACAGTCCTTGAAGCAAACTTGGTCTTTTTGGCACCTTTCTTTATGTTTAAAACCACACTTTCAAGTACGTGTTTGGATGTTACTTCTGCTTTAATATCAATACGACCCTCCTCGGAATTGGTGTACTCCAAGCGAGGTGAAATCCATTTGATCTGAGCAAAAGAGGTGTTCGCGTTTGATTCCAGAAACCCAATTTCGATTTCATTTGATTTGCTAGAAACAATTTGTGCATTCACTGCTAGCAGTGTAAAACAGGTGAGGAGTGTTACTAGAGTTTTCATAATGACTTTCATTTTCAGATTACTTTCTGATTATTAATTTCTTTTGGATGGACTTCAGAGATGGATCTCTGAAGGACAATTTATACAAGTAGATCCCAGCTGGAACTCCGGCTTCACCATTGACATTCCACTCGAATTCATAGAGACCTGGATTGAAACTTCCGTTTGATATGGTTTTTATTTTTCTGCCCTGGATGTCAAAAACAGCTAACTCAAGTTCATAAGGGTCATGTCTTTCCGGAAGCAATACCGGCACTTTAGATAATGCATTGGTTGGATTCGGATATGGATCTCCCAACACAAGATTGCTTGGTAGTACCTTATAGTTGGGGTCTTTTGAAAAATGTACTGAGAAATCTCGAGAACCATTAAATGAAAAGGAGTGCTGATTTTCATCTGACATCTTAATTACTTGTCCTGATACTTCGTCTACTAGCCAGATACCATAGTATCCGGAAAAGGCATCGCTATCCCATTCAAAGGCTGCCAAACCACTTTTGTGATTGGATACCAACTCAAATTCCCACACAAATTCATCCAAAGTTGGAACAATATCGGTAGAGAAATAAGGATATGAATATGACAGGTTTGTTGTGAACATTTCCAGGTATTCAATGAAACGAGGAGGGACCAGACGATCTAAATGATCTTTGCTGAGGCTAGCTTCTTCATTCATACCTACACCCGCAATTTGACTCGTAGTCCCATCAATGTTTAGCATGATCGGGAGAAACCAATTTGAGCCTTCAACAAATGCATTATTTACAATTTCTTCCGAGACCCTTCCTGCTAGCGATGAGGGTGACACCTGTACTACTGTCTCTTCTTCTGCCCATACAAAAGCTGCTTGAAATGCTTCCAAAATTGGGGAGCTTGTGAATACAGATCGATCTGAATCATAAATGACCAAATCCTCTACTGTAGTTGTCAACCCCTGGTTAATTAGAAGGCTTGACCAATTGACAGAAGTGTTGTAAGGATTTCCAATTTGATTCCAACCTTGATTTAGGCTCAATTCAAAAGGAATATCTGCGTTTGTTTCGCCTGCACCTACGTTAATTGTTACTTCATTTAATGTGTTGAACCAATATCCCTTACCAAGCTCAATTCGGGTAAAGCCTGTAATTCCATCCAAGTAAGCCTGGTTTTGATAGTGCATGATTCTCCATTGCTTCTTATACTCCTGAGAACCTAGTTCATTGAAAATTGAGGTAACGAGATCATCTTCAAGAATGTATGGAATAGAGATCATTTGCCACCCATTGAAAACAAGCGATGGCAGTGCAGCACTTTCAGATTCACTAAAGGTTCTTTTGATTTTGTTGGCCAAATTTTCAACGAAGGTTACACCATCGTTTGCATACACTTCGAACTCGAGCCCGATATCGTCCAACATAAATTCAAGCACTTCGAAACTGTAGGCTGTTCCGCCTTCAGCTGCCATTTCTTTCAACTCAGACCAGGTATTTGAGAGGATTGGTCTATGGCGCAAAGTCACGGTTGGGTTTCCTAATCCACCGGCTACATTCACCGTAACCTCTGTCGATGTAGTGCTTTCAGCAAATTGTTGGTTAAACTCAACAGTTGTGATATTTAGCGCGGATGATGAGTTTTGAGCGACTACTGCGATAATATTGGAATAGGGAGATTCACCGGACGAATTCCCCGCTTTTATTCTGTATTGGTACTGAGCTCCAGCCACTAGGTTTGTCATTTGAACTGGATTTGAGGAAGTCAATGTTTCATTGTAGTGGAAGGTGACAAAATTGTCGAGTGAGACTTCCAGCACGTAGTAATCGGCTCCATCTGATGGGTCCCAGTTTGTGCTAAAAACGCTGGCTGATATATTCGAAGCATCTCTCGCGATGGGAGTTGCAGGTAATGTTTCAAGATCGAATACACTCGTATTGGAAGAAACACCTGATTCATTTTTTGATCTTACCCTCACCTGGTATTCATCACCTGGGCTCAGATTTGTGATTGTAATTTCCGTATCTGTAATCTCAGTAGAGTTGAATCCATTCAGGAACGTCTGAAAAAAGTTGTTCGATGCGTCCACCTCATAAGTTGAGGCTCCTTCTACAGCAGGCCAGCTCACTCTAAAATCTGATTGTGTGTAGGTATCTACGTCATTCAAAGCCGGATCAGCAGGGATTGTGATGAACTCAGCTAAATCGTAATCTGATGCGCTTCCGCTTGCTCCACTTCCATTGCTCGATTGAATTCTGGCATAATACCTCGTTCCTGGTTCGAGATCTGCAAGAGCTTCAAACGGAACCGCTAGTGGGAATTCAGAAAACAAAGCGGTTGTGGGATCAAAGTCATCGCTCGTGTTGAGATCTAGAAGGAAGGTC
>JANQST010000009.1 GCA_028279155.1 Cyclobacteriaceae bacterium | reverse complement strand
TTTTGAGCATGTGAATAATCAAGGGTAGAGGCATGATCGCTTACCTTGTGGTAATTGGATGTTAATCCAGTGGAGTAATAAATGGAAGGAATGAGCCAGCCCTCAAATACTTTATGGTCAGAGCCAAAAGAAAAAGGAGGTTCTAGTAACTCAAGGTTTATTCCTGATTCTTTGTTGATTCTTTCGTTGGTTCTTCGAAGATCAATGGATATTGAATCCTCGATGATCATGTAAACGTAGTTGCTGTTCTCACCAAGGTTAGCAGTATCAATTCCCGCTATTCCATCCATGTTGATGGCTGCAACTGTTTTATTAAGAGGAATAGCCGGGTCGTATTGTGCATAATACCTTGAACCCGCCCTTCCATGTTTTTCCTCCCCGGTAGTATTCAAAAAAACGATGGATCTTTTGAATTGCGCACCTTCTTTTTTCGCCTGATCAATAGCTTCTGCCAATAGTAAACAAGCAGCAACTCCAGATGCATCATCTGCTGCACCATTGTAGATATTATCCCCTTCCAGTTCCGGATCTGTCCCGAGGTGGTCCAGGTGCGCCATGACAATAATGGCCTCTTCTTTTAGTTGATCATCTGATCCTTCAATCAAAGCGATCACATTTTGTGACTCGACCTCCTTACCATCTGCAACTTCAGTCACTGGCTGATAATAAGGTTCGGAACTTGTTGAATTAACAGGAGCTATTCCTATGCGCTTATAGGTATTCGCTACATATTTCGCGGCTTTTTTCAGTCCATTTGTCCCAAAACCCCGACCCTCTGTTGAGTCATGAGCAATGATTGAAACATGTCGTTTCAATTTTTCCTGAGAAATAAGCGGGAAAAAATCTTCCGGGTTAAGTTCAATTTTATTCTCAGGTTGCGTGTTACAGGAAACTAGTAAAATCAGAGATAGTAATTGGAGTACCTTCATGTACCAACATTAACCTGTTTAAAATGGCAAAACAAAACCATGGATGTTGAAATAAGTCCAAATCGAGCCAGATGTACGTATCAGGCTTGAAATACCTCGCTTGCCGAAATCTTGACTTTATGTCTGAATTCGTTCACTAAATGCGTGCAAGCCGCAGCAGCTTCATTTTTATCCGGAGACGAGGTGAATACAAAGAAACTAATTTCACCAACGCTGACATCTCCAGTACTGTGGTACATGTGTAAGCAGGAAAGATTGAATTTGGTGAAAGCACTTTCACGGATGTCATAAAGTATTTCTTCAATATCCGTTTCGTCCACAGAAAAAGTGATGGCATGGAGCTCGTTATCGTCGATTGCTTTGCTCTTGACTTGCTCAAGAAATATGCTGTGCTCGCTGATGTCTGTTTTAGATTGATGACTGGAAATGGAATTGGCAATTTTTTCCGGTAAAATAGGACCATCTACAAAAACTTTCTTGGGCTTCTTTTTTTCCATGAATGAAGTTTTGAGCAACGAAGATATACCTAACTGGGAGAATCACCGATACATTTGATAGATTGCGAAAAAACCTAACGAACACTAGTATGTACGCCATTTTTGAAGCAATACTTCCCATCTTCCTATTGGTTATGCTCGGCTTGGTTTTCAAGCAATGGGAATTTCCTGCTCCTGGATTTTGGAAGATTGCCGATCGGATTACGTATTATGTATTCCTCCCGGCACTGCTTGTTGAAAAGTTAGTAAACACTTCATTTACACTTAATGACTTTTATTCTTTGACAAGTATTCTGATGCTTACAGTGATTGCCATATCCCTGTTTCTTGTGGCGATTAGAAGATTACTACCAATAAGTGCGGCTTCCTTCACATCCGTTTTCCAGGGGAGTATTCGGCCAAACAATTATGTAGTTCTTGCTGCGGCAATTGCTCTTTTTGGACCGAAGGGATTGGCATTGGCTGCAATCGGAATGGCTGGAGTTATTCCTCTGGTAAACATTTTGTGTATTAGCTGTCTCAACTATTATGTGTCGAAGAATGGGAAGGGATTGATTAGCCTGATCAAGGGAGTTCTCAGCAATCCCCTGGTTGTCGCTTGTTTTGTTGGGATTCTGTTAAATGTATCCGGAATTGGCCTTCCTTACGTCTCGAATGATATGTTCAAGATTCTCTCCAGCGCAGCGCTTCCAATGGGACTTATATCAGTAGGAACGGGGCTGCAATTGAAAGGTAATCGAGATCATATGTTTCCTGTGGTGGTCGCTTCTATATTGAAATTAGTTGCCTTGC
>JANQST010000397.1 GCA_028279155.1 Cyclobacteriaceae bacterium | reverse complement strand
AATGCCGTATAGAGTCGGAGATGAGGGTGAGATTTATATTCTATTTGGACTTGAATCGGGCTTTTGGGAGGATTTTATTGGTGGTTACGAAAAATTTGATGGAGGTGATTTAATTGAAACTGCCACCAGAGAATTTCATCAAGAAACTAATTGCTATTTCGAACGAGACGAACTAAGAGAACTTATTTATAAACAAAGAGAGAATGTTGTGGAAATCAAGCCAAAGGTATATAGGTTCATTATCGAAATTCAAAACGTCAATCCAAGCAAAATCCGCAGCTATGAACTTGCATGTGTAGAAGGAGGTGAAAAAGAAGATTGGATATGGTTAAAACTTTCAGAAATAGAAAAAGCAATTAATAAATCAAAAACTGATCTTGATGTTATTGTGGCTTATGGAATTAAAAAACAATCAGTAACACTTGATAAAAAAATGAAAAGAGGGCTCCTTCCAAATAGTGAAACTATCAAGTTTCTGAAATCTATTCAAAGAAAAGACTAAGCCCAACATTCGACAAGCTTAATGAGCAACTGAAATCAAATCACCACTAATATGACAAAAGAAGAAAAAGAGCAGGTGCTAATGAGAGTGTTTTCCCCGATGGCACCTATCAAAAGTCAAGATTTATTTTTCGGAAGAAGCCTACAACTTGATAGTGTTTGTGACGCAATAAATGAGCAAGGCCAACATGCTATTTTGTACGGAGAAAGAGGTGTTGGTAAAACCTCACTAGGTAACATAATGGCAACTCATCTTACACATGTTTACCCTGTCAAAGTAACCTGCGCCAGAGATGATGATTTCCGATCATTATGGTATAGGGCTTTAACGAACGTTCCAATGGCAACAACTACAGATGGGATAGGATTCAACAGTACTCAAAAAACTGAATACTCAACATTAGCCGATAGCCTCACTAATTATGAAGAATTGATGCCGGCTCATATTGAACATATTCTTAAGCCTGTTCTAGCAAACAGAATGTTATTTGTCTTTGACGAGTTTGATAATATTAGTAAAAATTCTACCAGAGAACAATTTGCAGATCTTATTAAGTCTCTTTCTGATAATTGTGACAATATAACAATTGTTATAATTGGAATTTCTGATAATGTAGTGAATCTCATTGGTAACCACCAATCTCTTGAACGTTGCCTAAAACAAATCAAAATGCCTAGAATGAATTCAGAAGAACTTGGAGGTATTATCGATAATGGATTAAATGCACTGAATCTTAAAATAACTAATGATGTACGCAAAAAAGTAATAGACTTTTCTATGGGTTTTCCCCACTATACTCATCTATTATGTAAATACGGATGCAAAGTTGCCATCAATGATGAGAAACCAAACTATTCAGCTTCACATTTCAAAGAAGCTACTAAGTTGGCAATTGAAAATGTTCAAGAACAAATAAAAGATGGTTACAGAAAGGCAACCTTTTCGTCCGCCCAGGAATCACAATGGGAACAAGTGCTATTTGCGTGTGCAAAGTCTGAAGCCGATGAATACAATTGCTTCACTATCAAAGAAATATCTAATCAGTTTAGCGAACTGTCTGGGAAACCATTAGTGAAAGTCAATATTACTCACAATCTTGGGAAGCTTTGTCAATCAGATCGAGGGGAAATTCTAGAAAAAATTACGGTTGATGGCAGTGTAAAATATCGCTTTAGCAATCCTCTTTCAAAGGCTTATGTTAATCTTAAAATGTATGAAGACTAAAATGGATCCGTTTCTCCGGTTTATATCCAGCTCACGCTTGTGAAGCGTGCAAAGGGCTAAAAATCCAACAACGCCTTCGGCTCCACTCTTAACCCCCTAGCCAAAGCTTCCAGCGTACTCAACGTCGGACTCCTCACCCCTCTCTCAAACCGGCCAATCTGGCTGAAGGCAATACCAGATCTATTCGCCAATTCTTCCTGGCTCAGTGAACGTTCTTCCCTGAGTTTACGCAAGTGCTTACCAAAAGCATCGATAAATGGCTGGTTCTTCACAGTGGCAAACTCACTAAAATAGAGAAAGCATGTTAGAGCCAATTGGCTCTATTTGATTAAACTTGTCTTTCTAAAATCAAGCTATGGACCTTCTCAATCATTTCGAATCGGAGCAGAAAATGCTGCAGGAGCTCAAAGACCTGTTCACCTTTGTTCCGCCTGCCCTCCTAAGGCGTCATCTGGAAGATCTCTTCTTTCTCTACCTCTCCAGCTCCGAAGATCCGGACCTGCCTTCGGGGTTCGCACAGAATTTTTACTTTTTGATGAATTTTTTGAATGAAATGGAGGGGTTGGTTGAATGATGGAATGAATGAATTTTTGAATGAGAGAATGAGCAATTAACAGATCCACCATTCAACCATTGTATTATTCTATCATTCAACCATTCTATCAGCTACATTTACACCAATGAAAAACCCCATCCACAATGCATCACCGGGCAAAGCTGCAATGGTTGTAGGGGTTGCATTTATCACCTCTGTGATCATCGTAACCATTGTAGATGATATGCTGCTGGCCAATTTTGTGGTGCCGGGTGATACAGAAGAGCTTGCAAGAGATATCGAGGCTAACAGGAGAAAATTTGGTTTGGCGGTGGTCGGCTATGTGTCGGTATTATTGCTGGATACGATTATAGGTCTTGCTCTTTATGTGGTTCTCAAATATGCCAGTAAGAAGCTTGCATCATTGACCGCTGCGCTTAGAATACTATATGCAGTTTTGCTGATCGTGGGATCGCTGCTACTGGTCTTCCAACTCATTGATGTCTACAGCTATGCATCCATAAAACTTATTGGATACGTATTTTTTGCCTTGCACCTCTTTGTACTCGGTTATTCCGTCATTCGGTCAGGGTATATCCCGAAAATCCTTGGTATGCTCTTGATACTTGCATCGTTTACCTACCTGGTTTTTTTCGTGGATTTGCAACTACCAGAAGCGTCGATGGTAATTATCATGCTAACCATGGCTATCGCTGAGCTTTCATTGAGCATCTGGTTAATTGTCAAGAGGAATGCGCTACCAGAGAGCGGCAATAACCAGAATACCACTTAATCAACTAATTCACTATTCCACCATTCAATTCACTCATTCACCATTCAATCATCCAATCATTAACTTACATCTATGAAAATGGCCAAGACAGTCGAAGAATACTTCGATGATAACCCGGAATATCGAGCAGAGCTAGAGCAGCTGCGATCCATCCTGAATTCTACGGAATTGGTTGAAACGGTGAAGTGGGGCATTCCTACCTATACCATCAACAACAAGAATGTCGCTGGGATTGGTGCTTTTAAGAGCTACGTGGGAGTCTGGTTTTTTAATGGCGTGTTCATGAAAGATCCCGCGAAGAAGCTCATCAATGCGCAGGAAGGAAAAACGAAAGGCATGCGGCAATGGCGTTTTGAAAATGCCACTGAAATCGATGAGAAGCTTATTGTTTCTTATCTGGAAGAAGCCATTCAAAATCAAAAAGACGGAAAAGAGGTCAAGCCTGAGAAAAAACCGCTGATCATTCCTGATGAGCTAAAAGAAGCGCTGGCATCAGATGCGCAACTCTCAGAATTGTTCGATCAACTTTCGCTCACCAATCGTCGAGATTATGCCGAGCACATTGCAGAAGCAAAACGGGAAGAAACCAAGCAGAAACGGCTGGAGAAAATCATTCCTATGATTCGGGAGGGTGTGGGGTTGAATGATAAATACAAGTAATTAGTAATTGAGAATTAGAAATTACGAATTAAGAATTGACCAATCAGTATGAAAATGGGGTATGGTTGTTGTGGACAAGTATGAACCAACCCATGAAATACCTTATTATTTTATTCATTATTTGGGGATGTACTCAGAAAACAAATTACGACATTCTTTATGAGTCTGGCTCTAAGGCTTTTCTGAAAGTTAGTATTGAATCTCTTCCGAAAGATACACTTTATGTTGAGGCATATACGAGCTTGTTAATTCCTGCAAAAAGGAGTGAATCCCAGACACTTGCTATCACACACCCTGGAACTTATCACCTATCTCTTGAAATTGATCGACCTCACGTCATTTGGTTTTCGATAGATAAGAGTAGACAACAAATAGTAGCTTATCCAAGTGACACTTCTTTTTTGAAAATTTCAATTGATAAAGGGGAACCTGTAATAACATTTCATGGAAAAGGGGCCGACATCAATGAATACCTTGCAGCCAAAAAGAGAGCACTTGGATATTACGACATACGAATGCCATTCAACAAAAACCTGAGCTCGAAATCTACTTACAATAGCCTCAAAACAGAGACCAACAAAATTGCAATGGAGGCTCTGGAATTTTTAGATCGATATTCCAAAGAAAACAAGTTCGATGATTGGTTCTACGATTATGAAAAATCTCAAATCATCTACAGAAGTGCTGGCTTCAATGCCACAATACCTGGCTACAATAAACTGTTCAATACTTTTGAGGATTCCCTACCATCCAACTATTTTGATTTTCTTGATAGCCTCAAAATAAATAACAAGAGTTCATTACTTTCTGAAGGGTACTTTTCATTTCTAAACACCTATTTCTTCAACAAAATTCAAGATGAAGAAATCGAAAAATTATCGGGAAGTACAAGAGGGTTAGCGATTACCAAAGCAATGCAACCCTTGTGGGAGAAAGAATTACAAGAGGATGCGAAGGAGATCTTCAGGCTTTCACATTATACCTCTCTTTTGCGAGCGCTTTCTGATTCAGTACAATTTGATTCAGTAGTCAAGGCTCAAAATATACCTTCTGAATTAGTCAATACATTCAACCGAGCACGATCACTTGATGGAGAGGTTTTGGCTATAGGAGATACAATTCCAACATTTTACCTCACGGATATGAGGGATAGTTTGGCTTCACTAAAGAACTTTAGTACGAAAGTGGTTTACATCAATTTCTGGGCTACGTGGTGCGGTCCATGCATCAAGAACTTTCCGGAATTAAATAATATGATCAACTCCTATCAGGATGAATCCAAATTAGTTTTTTTGAATATCTGCCTTGCTAGTGAGAAGGAGAAATGGATATCTATTGTGAAACAGTACAAACTAAAAGGAATTAATCTTTACGCTAATGAAAACTGGGAATCTAAGCTACGAACCGCTTTCAGCATTAGAGGAATTCCCCACTACGCGCTACTTGGCTCACAACACATTTTATTTGAAAACAATACCTTAAAGGCACCTGAGATAAGAAGAAGAATCGACCAACTCCTCATTAATGAAGAATTAAAAAAATAAAAATTGTTGATGGAGAACACCTCTGCAAATCAGAATTTCTAATTTCTAATTTCCCGGCCGAAGCAAAACGGGAAGAAACCAAGCAGAAACGGCTTGAGAAAATCATTCCTATGATTCGGGAGGGTGTGGGGTTGAATGATAAGTATAAGTGAATTACGAATTAGAAATTAAGAATTAAGAATTGAGATCATCTAAAATCAACCAGCTTGTCTCTTGTAGCCTGTAGCTTGTAGCTAAAAGCCAATTACTATTTTCCCAAAGTGATCAGCTTCCTTAAACCTATCGAACGCCTTCACGGTCTCGTTTACGTTGTACACTTTATCAATCGTTGGCTTGATCTGATACTTATTTACAAATTGGATCATTTCTTCAAATTCCAAATCGCTGCCCATGGTGGAACCGATGATTTGGGCTTGTGACCAAAACAAGCGAAACACATCTAGCTTTTCAGGATAACCTGTGGTACTGCCATACATAACGATCTTGCCAGCAGGTTTGACAATCTTCAAATAATTGTTCATTTGATTTCCCCCAGCACTATCAACGATCGTATCAAATCCAATCACTGATGCCTCCTTGAACCAATCTTCGTCTTTGTAGTTGAAGCCTCCCGCAGCACCCATTTGGATGCATTTCCCGATCTTGTCCGGGTCACCACTGGTAACATAGGTGTTTGCACCTGCAGCAACTGCAAATTGAATCGCCAGCTGAGAAACACCGCCCCCTGCTCCTGTAATCAAGACATTTTTTCCCGGAGCTGCCAATCCTTTCTTGATCGTCGCACGAAAAGCAGTTAACCCTGCCAGTGGCAATGCAGCTGCCTCTTCATTGTTCAGATGCTCAGGTTTGAGTTGTAGTCGATCGGTTGGGACGGAAATGTATTCGGCTAACGTTCCGTTTTTTGGCATGCCCAGCACAGAGTATTCAGATGACTGCACCTCAGGATCATCACCCCAGTTGACATTCGGATTGATAATGACTTCTTTTCCCTTCCACTCTTCCGCGCCTTCTTCCACTACCCCACAGGCATCGGATCCCAGCACGCACCCAAAGCGTATACCAGGATACATCCCCTCACGGATCCACTGATCGCGGCGATTCAACGCCGCAACTTCTATCTTGACTAAACACTCTCCATCCCCAACCTCCGGCTGAGGAACATCGGCCAATTGAACAGGCTCAGAATCCTCCGTGATGACAATAGCCTTCATCTCTTCCTACTTTCTACTTTGTACTTACTACTACTCACTAAAACGGTTGATCATCGTCATCCGGGGATTCCGGATCATTGGCCTTGCTCGGCAAGGTGATCGTGAAGTTGGAATCGGTATTTCCACTGGTTGGGAACGCACCAAAACCTTCTCCACCGCTGTTTCCATCCCAGTCCGCAAACTTGGTGTATTTACCAATGAACTTGAGATTGACGGTATCGGTACGCCCGTTTCTGTGTTTGGCTATGATTACCTCTCCCAGCCCATTCAACGGCATCCCTGATTCATCAGTGTCCAGGCCATAATACTCCGGTCGATACAAGAACATCACCATGTCCGCATCCTGCTCGATGGAACCTGATTCCCGCAAGTCGGAAAGCAATGGTCGCTTATCTCCACCTCGTGTCTCTACGGCCCTACTTAACTGGGAAAGTGCGATGACCGGTACATTCAGTTCTTTCGCGATGCTTTTCAGCGCCCGGGAGATCGATGCAATTTCTTGTTCCCGATTACCCCCACCTTTTCCACCTGCATCTCCGTGCATCAATTGCAAGTAGTCAATGATGATCAGCTTCACGCCATGCTGTGCAACTAACCGCCGACTTTTTGCACGCAATTCAAGAATGGTTAGTGCCGGCGTATCGTCTATAAATATCGGCGCTTGCGAAAGCTTGTCCGTTTTGTGCATGATCTGCTCCCACTCGTAATCGGCCAGGTCACCACGCTTGATCTTTTCACTTTCAAGTTCCGCCTCTGCTGAAATCATCCTGTTGACCAATTGAACCGAACTCATCTCCAGAGAGAAGATTGCCACCGGGGTTTGGAAATCGATGGCTGCATTTCGCAGTGCTGAGACAACAAACGCCGTTTTACCCATACCCGGCCTTGCCGCGATAATCACTAAATCCGAAGGCTGCCAACCTGAGGTCATCCGATCCAAGGCAGTAAATCCACTCGGTACTCCCGTCAATCCATCCTGCTTGTCTTTCTTCGCCTGAATCTCGTCGATCGCCTGGTGAAGCAACGCGCTCATTTTGTCGTAATTCTTTCGGATGTGCGATTCGGAAACGTCGAAAAGTGACTGCTCAGCTCGATCCAACAGTTGGAATACGTCGATGGTATCTTCATAGGCATCGCGCTGAATCTCAGAAGAGATCTTGATCAGTTCACGTTTGATCGACTGTTCTGCAATGATCCGGGCGTGATACTCAATGTTAGCAGCAGAGTTAACCTTAGCGGTAAGCTCCGAGATGTAATGCGCTCCACCAACCAACTCAAGCTTGCCAACTTTTCGAAGCTGATGGGTAACCGTCTTGATATCGATCGGCTGACTGTCGTTGAAAAGATCAACGATCGCTGCATACACTTCCTGGTTGGAATCTTTGTAAAAGCTTTCCGGGTGTAAGATGTCGATAACCGTGGAGAGTGCATCACGCTCAAGCATCAATGCACCGAGTACCGCTTCTTCAATTTCAACTGCTTGTGGTGGGAGTTTGCCTAAACTTTCGGAGATGGTAGATAAGCCAATTCTGCGGCTTTTGGAAGTTGAAAGTGGTGTTTGTTTTGCTCCGTCCATTCAGGTGATAGTAGTTTAGATTAGGACTACAAACTTAGCACTTCGACCTCCGAAAATGTTCGCTTAGCAATTGCTAATTATAATCAAGTTATCAAGAATGTTGTCCACATTATCATAACGTCTTCACGCATGACTATATTTGAAACTCTTACCAATTCATACGAGTTCAAGTTTCTCTTTTTAATTATACGAGAAGTCTCACACTCACGATCACAATGTTTAAACTCAACTTAAAGAATCCCCTCGTAGTTTTTGACCTGGAAACTACCGGTACGAATATTTCCCAGGACCGCATTGTAGAAATGGCCATGATCAAAGTGATGCCCGATGGCTCCACGGAAGAAAAACATCGGCGGATCAATCCCACCATTCCAATACCAGCTGAATCGAGCGCCATCCACGGGATTTACGATGAAGACGTGAAGGACGAACCGACCTTCAAGCAAGTAGCTAAATCCATGGCCCAGTGGCTGGAGGGCTGTGATTTGAGTGGATTCAATTGTGTGGGTTTTGATGTACCTATGATCGTTGAAGAATTTCTGCGCGCCAATGTTGACTTTGAAGTAGACAACCGAAAGATTGTTGACGCACAGAAGATTTTCCACATGATGGAAAAGCGGAATCTTACTGCAGCGTACAAGTTTTATTGCGGGAAAGACTTGGTAGACGCCCACAGCGCATTGGCAGACACACGAGCTACCTATGAGGTACTTCTCTCCCAGGTAGAAAAATACGAAGGTCAGGAAGCCATGGATAACCAGGGAAACAAGATAACTGATATCACGAACGACATGGAGGCACTCAATAAATTAAGTACCTCGAGAATGATCGACCTTGCAGGACGAATGATCTACAAAGACGGGAAGGAGATCTTTAATTTTGGAAAACACCGGGGAAAAGAAGTATCTGAGATCCTGCAAAAGGAACCCAGCTTTTATGACTGGATCATGAAAGGGGATTTCCCCTTGGATACCAAACGAAAACTCACGCAGATTAAACTACGCGGTTTCAATAAGTGATCCAGCTTTGGTTTTGCTAACTTGGGTTTGATTAGATCCAATAGAAATCGAAAAAATAAAATTAGATCGTATCGTCAAATCCTTTGGTGAAAAGGAAGTCATCAAAGACATCAGCTTTTCAGTAGCAGCTGGCGAGACGGTGGTTTTGCTTGGCCCCAGCGGATGCGGGAAAACAACCTTGCTTCGATTGATCAACCGACTGGAGGAATTGAATAGTGGAACCATCTCTATCGATGGCGAGGACATCAACCAACAACCTAAGGAACAATTAAGAAGAAGCATCGGCTATGTGATCCAGGATACCGGTTTGCTTCCTCACTTGAATATCAAACAAAACATTGAGCTTGTTGGCAAAATATCAGAACGGGAAATTTCCCGGGAAAAAGTCAATGAGCTGCTGGAATTAATTGGGTTGCCAAATGACATTTTAAGCAAGCGGGTCTCACAGCTAAGTGGTGGTCAACAACAACGGATTGGTTTGGCCAGGGCATTAGCTACTGACCCTGAGATCATTTTAATGGATGAGCCATTCAGTGCATTGGATAACATCACCAGGAGTCAGCTTCAAGATGATTTTTTGAATCTAAAACACCTCGATAACAAAACCATTTTGCTTGTCACCCATGACGTGCAGGAAGCTTTTAAACTTGGTGACAAGATCGTCTTGCTTGAAGCTGGTCAAATTCAACAATACGGAACACCACTCGAGCTTCTTAACAAGCCTCAAAACGAACAAGTGGAGCTCTTTCTAAAGAATGACAAATTCATTCTCGGACTTCAAACTTCATCGCACAACGGAGCATCCCTGTTTGATTACCTGAACAATGGTGAAGTGAGCACCAAGGACAAACAGGCAGCAATGGATAATTTCTTTAAAGAACTTGGCTGATGGAATTCTGGAGTTTCATCATATCGCACCTTGACGAAATCCGTGACCAAACAATTGAGCACTTGATCCTGACAATTGCTTCTATGGTGTTGGCCACTACGATTGGAATTACCATTGGTATCCTTCTAACAAGATTTGAAAAACTTTCGAATCCTGTTCTTGGTATCGTTGGTGTCATCCAGACAATCCCGAGCCTTGCGCTGCTGGGCTTCCTCCTTCCTGTTTTTGGAATCGGCGTTACCCCGGCAATCATCGCGCTTTTTTTATATGGCTTGCTTCCCATTGTCAGAAATACCTATACAGGCATCACAGAGGTAGATCCTTCGGTGAAGGATGCATCCATCGGCATGGGCATGACAAATGCACAACTACTGAGATATGTGGAGCTACCGCTGGCTTTTCCAGTAATCCTGGCAGGAATCAGAACTGCTACAGTTATCAATGTAGGGATCGCAACCCTGTGTGCGCTCATAGCAGCCGGCGGACTGGGCGAATTCATTTTCAGGGGAATTTCCCTTAACAACCAACACATGATATTAGCTGGTGCCATTCCTGCGTCTATCCTCGCGGTTCTCCTTGACGCGACGATTGGTTTTATTCAAAAGAAGCCGGCCAGCAAAAGAACATGGTTAACCATCGGAGTAACCATGATTCTCATACTCATCGGCTTTTTCGCGACTGGTTCCAGTTCTGAGTCATCCAAATTGGTTGCTGGATTTAACTCAGAGTTCATTGAACGAGAAGACGGATTTATCGGGCTGAATGATCGCTACAATCTACCAATGGAAATAAAGGAGATGGAAATCTCGCTCATGTACCGGGCACTCTACAATGGCGATGTAGACGTCATCGATGGCTTCAGCACCGATGGACGAATCAAGGAATTCAACCTTAAGTCGCTCATTGATGACAAGAACTATTTCCCGCCCTACTATGCAGCACCTGTTGTAAATGGAGAAACTCTTGAAAAGTATCCTGAAATCGAAACCGCCTTAAATCTCATCTCCAATCAATTGAATGATGAAAAAATGGCTGAACTGAATTACCTGGTGGATGGCAAGAAACAAGAGCTCTCTGAAGTTGCAAACGCATTTTTAAAGGAGCTCAACATTTATGCCAGCATTGATGCTGGTAAATCGGATAAACCTGATATCATCATCGGGTCAAAAGCATTCACTGAGAACTTTTTGCTGGCCCACATTTTCGCCCAGGTCATTGAAAATAAAACGTCACTGAAGACAAAACTCCAGCTAGGGTTTGGGGGGACGAAATTAATTTTTGATGCCATCCGCTTCGGGGAAATTGACATCTACCCGGAATACACAGGTACCGGGTACCTGGTATTGCTTCAAAAATCCTCTTCAGACGTTACCGATTTCACTAATCCTGATGTGATTTACAAGGATGTCAAATTCGAATTCATTGAGCAACACAACCTGCATTGGTTGGAACCACTGGGCTTTAACAACACATTTGCCCTCATGATGCGGACGGAACATGCAGATTCGCTTAAAATCACAACCGTTTCAGGCCTGTCTGAGTACTTAAACGGCAAATAAGACCCCTTTTTACCCATAACAACCTAACTCTTTATGTTATATTTGACTTTTACCGATCCTTTATGCCTAGTAACCTCAAAAAGAATTTACCACTACGGATAGCGCTACAGATTGGACTGGTTTTAGTCATCTATTTCCTTCTCGTTTCTTTATTGATTTATGTTGAAAAGGATAGCGAGCAATCAGCAATAACGAACTATCCGAATGCAATCTGGTATTCTCTTGTTACGCTCACTACCGTCGGTTACGGTGATTTATTTCCAGCCACCATCTATGGCAGGTGGATTGGATTTATCTTTATACTGACTAGTGTTGGGATTTTTGGGTTACTCATTGGAAAACTAACAACGCTTATGGCTACAATCAAAGAAGACAAAAAGCTGGGATATTCTGGCACCAACTTTAGCAATCACGCGCTGATCATTGGCTGGAATGACTTTGGCTGGCAGGTGGCTGATCAACTGGTGGGTGTTGGCAAGCAACTAGCCATAGTCACCAACAAAAAAGACGATGTTGATTTGATACAGGAAAAGTACACCTCTAAAATGGTGCATGTCCTATTCAGCGATTACAACAACTTTGACCTGATGAAAAAGGCCAATATTGATGATTGTTCAATCGTTTTCATAAATCTTGAAGATGACACGGAAAAGCTGGTTTATGTGCTCAACATGAAGAAGTCCTTTCCCGAAACTGAATTTGTAGTCACGCTTGAAAACGGGGACTTGAAAAACACATTCCTGGCCGCTGGTGTTTCCAATACCATTTCTACCAAAGACATTTCTTCCAAGCTGTTGGCTTCCTATATGTTCGAACCGGATGTTGCTGTCTACAGTGAATCCATTCTTTCATTTGCAAAGAGTGATGGGGACTATGACATGAAGCAATTGATGATCACTCCAAAAAATCCATATGTTGGTAAAGCCTACCAGGATGTGTTTTTTGATCTCAAAAAACGATACAATTCCGTTCTCATAGGAATTACCAAACGAGATAAGTTTGGACAGAAGAAATTGATCAAAAACCCACTTGGAGATCTTAAAATCGCTCCTGGGGATCACATCATTGTTATCCTTAATGGAAAGGCCTACAAGCTACTCAGAAAAGTATTTGGTGTTGAGGAAGGATACTTGAAAACACCATAGTCATGAAAAAGTCGGTCTATATCCTATTAATTCTATTCGCAATTTCATCTTGCGAAAACAGGGATATCAATGAAGGTGAGGAATTTCGTCCCCGTGAGGTAAATGAAGATTTCCAGCAATTCCATTTCAATCGAATTGTTTATGATGGTGTGGAATACCTAATTACCGAGAGAGATAACAACAACCCACACGAGGGCTTTGGGTTCATGGCCTTGAGTGGAAACCGTATGGTAGACGAACAAGATTCGCTAATGGCCTACATGAAAGCTATCGGTGATATGCAGGCCCGAATTTATGCCCGTCTTTATGGCGTGAGTGAAAGTGCCGGTGACTCATTGTATCAATCACTTTTCTACTACTATTTACAACAAGAAAAGGCACAGGCTGAAGCAAGAAGACAAGCTATCTTAGCTCAACAACAATCCACCCCTACTGGAACAGAAACAGAGGAATAATAATCTGTTTGGCTTGATTAATTACCGAAGTATGCTTTGAGCTCTTTCAGTACATTGGACATGTCTTCATCTACCTTAGGTGAATTAACAATGTCTTTTCCTACTTTTTCAGCATCAATTAGTTCATCACGATCTCTGAATACCTCGGATAAGATACCTGTATCGTAAATCAATGAAAACAGTACAACGAAATGAGGTGAAGGCGGAGCACTTTTGAAAACAATCGCTTTCATCTGATTTCTAATTTCCTGCTCAAAAGCATAATTGGCATTATCCATTCGATCAGACAGTGGGATCCAAAGCAATTTAGTTTCCTCTTTCTTAAGAATTCCACGCTGTGCCAGCAAAGCATTAAGATCTTCCTGAATGTCTTTGAACTTCCCGGCTAGGCGATTGATTTCATCAGAAACAGATTTTTCATCCTGAAGCTTGTTTAACACGCTATCCAGTATTCCATTGCCAGTGCCAACCTTGTCCTGATCATGAATTCTACCTCCTGCCAGGTTTACTTTTTTCATCAGCGCTAATTCAAGAATGCACGCAGCGAGCACTCCCGGAACTACTGTCTTTTCTGCAGCTGCCAAAATTCTACCTTCCTCATCGTCAAGGGCGATCAAATAGAAACCTTCTGCAATACTTAATTTCATAGCTTGTCAATATTATTTATAATCCGATGGCGAATTTCACCAAATTTTTGTCAATAGAAAATGACATTTGTCTATTTTTTCATCAAAGCGCCAATTGTTAGGCCCTGAACGAGAATTGAGAAGACTACCACTGAGTATGTGGTAAATAAAATCGTCTCTTTGATTCCCTGATCAATCCATTCAAAGTCTGATAGCGATAGTGCCAAAGCCACTGAAATTCCTCCTCTTAGTCCACCCCAGGTCAGAATCTGGATGGTTTTTGGTTCAAATGTTCTAAACGTGGACATGATCGTTATTGGAATGCTTACACCCAGGAACCTTGCTGTCAATACGATTACAATTCCAATCGCACCAATCAAAAGGTTGCTCATTGTGAAAGACTCCGCAATCACCATCATTTCAAGTCCAATGAGAATGAACAAAATCGCATTCAATGCCTCGTCCAGCAAGTGCCAAAATTTAAATACATATTCACCAGTCGCATTTGCCAGTTCCTCATCGCGACCCTGATTTCCAATGAAAAGTCCCATTACCACCATTCCAAGAGGTGCAGATACATGCAACAATTCACAAATTCGTCCTCCCACCATCACTAAAGAAAGTGTCACGAGAACTTCCAATTCCACATGGTCATTATCAATATAATCGAGAAGCTTAAAGCCAAAGAATCCAAACAGGGCTCCTATCAGCAAGCCTCCAAACACTTCTTTTCCAAACAATGCTGCAACGCTCAATGGAGTAACTTCTCCTCCACCATGACCTCCTTCTTCGTGAATTCCAGCCTGAGCCATCGCAATCTTCAAGATGGTTAGGAATACAACTACACCAACTCCATCATTGAACAGGGACTCTCCTGCAATTTTTATTTCCAATTTCTTAGATAATCCAGCTTTCTTCACAAGCGCCAACACTGCAATTGGATCGGTTGGGGAAATAAGAGCTCCGAATAACAAACAGTAGATAAGGTCTATCTCATAGCCTAAAAGCGGGAAAATGTAGTAAACCAAGAATCCTACAAGAAACGTTGACATTAGTGTTCCCACTGTAGCTAAAACCAATACTGGCAAGCGTTCCTCCATCAATTTGCTCAGATCAATCGATAATGCTCCGGCAAAAAGCAAGAAATTGAGCATTACATTCATCAAAACTTCTTGAAAATCGAACTCTGCAACTATATGTTCCGCAGCTTCTGTAATCGATGGGAAGAATATTCCTAAGAGCAAAATACTCAGCGACATACATAATGCGATGATCATCAATCCAATAGTGGATGGCAATCGGAGCACCGTGATGTTTATCAAAGTAAATCCGGCGGCTAGGAATATCAGTAACGTAATTAGGTCGAGTATACTCATTGGTGAATGTTATGTGTAGGCGTTGGTATTTAAGTTTAGCTTGCGCCAAAATACATGAAAAATATCACAAAAAAAATAACTAGCTGATTGAGGATTTGTTTGTATTTTGAACGAAGCTTGCTCTCTATTGGCTCAGAAAGCTGTTTTTTAACTTTTGAATCTGTTTGTAAATCATGAAGAATATTGGAATATTTTGGGTTCTGTTATTAACTGTTACTGCATGTTCTTCGGTGAAAAACTTAGCAGTTGATAAGGATATCGAACGAACTTTTAATCAATCTTCATTATTCAGCAACCAGTTTACAGGCTTTAGCCTTTATGACATTGAGGCTGGAAAATTTATTTCTGGCTACAATGACACTAAAAAGTTTACTCCAGCATCCAATACCAAATTACTAACGATGTATGTTAGCCTAAAGAGTTTTTCGGACTCAATTCCGGGACTCCTGCATGCAAGCAATGGTAATTCGATGGTGGTTCAACCTACTGGCGATCCCACTTTCCTTGACAGCCGGTTTGAGAATCAACCTGCAATCACATTCCTGAGCAGTGCTGATTCGGTTAAGATCGCCTGGCCACAAACCGAAATACAGAAGTACGGCCATGGCTGGGCATGGGATGACTATAAATATGACTACCAGGCAGTCAGAAATTGGTGGCCCATTTATGGGAATCAGGTGACCATCTTGAAGGAAGCGGATTCTTTAGCGATAACCCCAAGGTTCTTTGAAGATTTTGTGGAAGCAAAATCAGAAGAAGGGAATGGAAATGGGGCTGACAGGGAAGTGAATTACAACTTATTTAAAGTAAACACCCCGCAAGACACGTCAAAGTTCGAGGAAAGTATCCCATTTGAATTTTCAAAAGATCTACTACTTCAACTATTGTCTGACACACTTAAAAGTGATTTTAGCTTTACGGATCAGCTCATCATTAATCCGGATACACTATTTACACAAAGTATAGATGATGTACTTTCCTTGATGATGAAGGTGAGCGACAATCATATTTCAGAGCAAAT
>JANQST010000545.1 GCA_028279155.1 Cyclobacteriaceae bacterium | reverse complement strand
AATTTGCCGTCATGACTTACCACTGGGTTTGAAGCCTTGTAATTGGGATTGTCATTGAAATAAGTAATTCTTTCAACATCACCCGATCCATCAAGCTCCAGCTTATAAATATCCAAGGTCAGGAACTCCTTCATTCCTTTGTAGTTGGTCCTGTGTCTGTTACTTTCAATCAATGTGCTCAGTCCATCCGGAAATGATCCTTCCGCCTCATCATATGAACCTTCACTCATCGAGTAATTCCTAAATTCCTTACTCTTAATGTTGTAGCTCATCACTTCTGCATGAAATCCGAAATTTCCACCAAATGCGTAGAAAATAAGTTCATCTTCATAGTTGGGTCTGAAGTTCTGCGTTTCAATGTCCCAGCCTTTCACTGGTGCTGGCATATCCGATGATTGAAACAATGGTCTCCAACTTTTTAGTTTTGGCTTTCCTCTTTCATACACAAGATCTCCGGTATAAATAGTAGAACCCAACGACCAACCAATCTTCATTTTAGTTCGGGAAACGGCCGGGCCTTCCTTGCAATGAATACCCAAACGTGTCGGTGGACCTGAAAGATCTTTTTTCAACACCCATAGTTCTGTGTTCCTTGCATCTCTGCTTTTCCATGGATCATTGGAGTTAAAAGTTGGAGAACCTGAAAGCAAAATATCTCCATTAGCCAAATACAAGGCTCTCACAAAGCCTTCATGAAAAAAGTGATGTGTCATAGGCTTAATGATCCCGGTAGCAACATCGACCTCAAAAACATCACCGAATGTTTTTTCCAGGAAGAGTACCTTCTTTCCATCATGTGACCAATCAGCGCGTTCTCCAAAATGGGTAATCTGCTTAATGTGTGGCGGCAAATTGTTTAATAAGGAGTCGGTGTCGCTCTGAGCCAGGCCAGATCCAAGAGTCGCAACAAAAAGAACAATTGCTGAGTATATTTTTCTCATATTCGTTTTCTAAAACCTCAAAGATATGATGAAACGTACCTTATTTCTCTTGGTTATTGCCACTGTTATTTCTTGCAATAAAAAACAAGCAGCTC
Organism: Cyclobacteriaceae bacterium; assembly: GCA_028279155.1. GTDB lineage: Bacteria > Bacteroidota > Bacteroidia > Cytophagales > Cyclobacteriaceae > Ekhidna. Next base: position 7,589 of record JANQST010000545.1, on the reverse strand, counting down.
CAAGTCGGGAAGATCTTGAGCTAACACTTAAAATATTTAATGAGGCTTTTGAAAAAGGGAATGTAGAAAAACTGGACCAACTGATTACAGAAAACTATTCTCACACCAATGGAAGCTGGAAGGCATTTGGTAAGAATAAATGGCTTGAATACATGAGAAAACGAAGGGCAAGGCTTGAAAATGGGGAGCTTCAACTGAGCATTTACAGAATGGATGATCTGAATATAGAGATGAACCAAGCATCCGCTTTTGTAACAGGAAAAATCGTAATGGTGGGAATTGAAAACAATGATCCGTTCAAGAGAGAAATCAGGGTCTCAAATTTATGGGTGATCGAAGATGGTGAATGGAAAAGAGCAGGCTTCCATGATACTCAAATAGAGTAGAATCCTGCTCTTTTTAAATAATGTTATTCTCGTGTTGGCATTGGTGCCAATTGAGCTCCTTCCGGCATTGCAAAAATGTCATCAGAAGGTGCTTCAGTTGAAATATTGATATTTTCGAACGCTACTTTGTCTCCTCTTTTTTCTCCAATCTCATCATCCTGGTATTGGTACCACTGAAGAGAGGTGGGTAGTAGCAATCCCTCAAATTCAGCCCAATCACCATAGTTTATTAATCGGTAATTTTCATTTCTCTCACCGCTTCTGAATGTGACGGTATACATCAACCATTCCATTTTGTAAGTTTCAGGATTGTACCAAATGATGTAATAATCCTTTGGAGAATCACCAACACCCTCATCGTAAGTTATTTTGATCCCATTGTATGTGGTTCCTAATATTTCCTTAGGCTCAATATCCTCGTAGAATACTCCCGGATCACCGACGACAAATGGGAATGCATAAAAGTAAAAGTATAGGTTGTGATAAAACCTAGCATTGCCAACTTCAACCGTGTCAGGCATTACCCAAACGTTCTCCCCGTCATATCCAATTGTCTTTGTGTCGGACACCAACTTGATCTTTCGATTGTTCAAGTTAGTAACCGTACTTTCGCCTCCCTTGGTATAGGAAAGCTGCTTCATAGACGCCCACTTTTCAAAACCGCCGTGTGCTTCGAATACCTTCGCAATGTTTTCCGAATGGTGATCCGTTTTTACTACTTGCTGAGGTTCCTCTTGATTTGCTTCAGCTGATTGATTCGACTGGCATGCTACCATTATTGCCAAACCGAATAGTCCCAATAATTTTTTCATGTTAGATTAAGATAGTTTTCGCGAAAGTATACGCTCTGAATTTTACTCTTAAACTGATTCAACTTTTAATAGTGGAAAAGTACGGGAGACAACATTTTGAATAATGAAAAAGTTCGTAACTTTGAGCGAAATAATTCGTATACAGCATTATGGGTAATATGGAAAACATACTGAATGACCCAGCCACCCGGTATTACAAGGCAAACGAAGGCATATCCAAATCAGATTTTCTTTCCATTGTAGCAATGACTGGCTTGAATCTTACTGAGTTCTCAGCGTTGCTTCCGGTAACCAAAAGAACCATTGAAAAATTCAAAGATGAAGATCTATTGAGTCCGATTGTCAGTGATCGTGTATTGCAGATTGCTTCACTCTATCAGCACGGAGCTGATGTTCTAGGTGATGTATCCATTTTCAAAGATTGGCTCAATACCCCACTAATAGCTATCGCCGGCAAAAGACCCATCGAATTCATGAATAATGATACGGGCATCTCTATCATCCACGATCTCCTGGGAAGAATTGCTCATGGCGTTTATTCTTGATGGTATGCTATGATTCTGCATAGGATCACTTCAAAACCTCATATCAGAGATCTTTCTGGAACCGGTGCAATGTTACACGGAGGGAGATGGAATGCGAAAGGTATACGCATGTTATACACCTCAGGAACGCTTTCATTGGCTGCTCTTGAAACAGTGGTTAATCTTTCTGGCAACCGCCTGAGTCAAAGCCTGTATTGTATAGAATTGGAATTTCCTGGCGAATTCCCTATTTCTAAAATTGATAACCTTCCTGCTGATTGGAACAGCTATCCCTATAACTCGGCTACTGTCCATATCGGGAACGACTTCATCAAGAAAAATGGACTTTGTCTAAAAGTACCAAGTGCGATCATTCCATCAGAGCATAATTACCTTTTGAATCCTATCCATGACGATTTTTCTAAAGTCAAATTCTTGGACTTCAGGCCGTTAATTTTAGATAAACGATTGATCCAAAATATCGACTGAATCAAGATATCGAGAAAAAATTTGAAACATTTTGAAACATTAAAACTACAATTAAGGTATAAGGTATTTATAATTACTACATTTAAGGTAAAAATTGAACAATGGGGAAACATCATCTAGGAGAATTTGAAGAAGTGGTCATGCTTACGGTGGCAATTCTCACCAATGACGCATATGGCTTTTCTATCATTGAAGAAATGGAAAAGCGGCTCAATCGAAAGGTCAGCATTGGAGCTCTCCAAACTGTCCTAAGACGATTGGAAAAGAAGGGTTACCTCACCTCGGAGCTAGGGGAATCGACAAGCATTCGTGGTGGAAAAAGAAAGCGCTTCTTTACACTAACATCCAGCGGCAAAAAAGTACTCGAAGAAACTAAGGAACAGCGAATGGGTCTTTGGAGTGCCGTTCCTGAATTTGTATTTGGAAAATAGATCTGCTGCATTTGAAAGAAAAAACCTCCATAATGCCTCCCAATTGGCCACTGAGATTCTTACGATGGTTCTGTGATCCGGAATGTGTTGAAGATATCGAAGGCGATCTGCTTGAGCGATTCGAAAAAAGGAAAAAAAATAGCTCTTCGGCCAGGTGGCTACTTATAATGGACGTTTTACGCCTTTTCAGACCAGGAATCATAAGAAGTCTCAAAGAACCAACTTCATTAAACATCTATGAAATGTTCAAAAACCACTTAAAAACCTCAGTTCGCACAATAAGGAAACATGCACTGTTTTCCACCATAAATATTGTCGGACTTGCGATCAGTATGTCTGTCGGGATACTGATGATCCTCTTTCTTACGGAAATCTTCTCATTCGATGATTTCCATACACATAAAGACAGAATCTATCGCGTCACTACTGAAGCTAAGCAGCCAGGGCGGGAATTACATTTTGCTACTTCATCTTATTACATAGGTAATGAGCTTAAGGAACAAGTGTCCAACGTTGAAGAAGTACTAGTATTAAGAGAAGATTTGTATGCTGATCTTAAAGTCAACGAAAAAGTCATATCCATAACTGGATTCTATTCTACAGCTTCTTTCTTTGACGTTTTTTCTTTTAACCTCATTGAAGGAAATAGAAATACAGCTTTGGCTAGTGCGGGAGGGATTGTACTGACTGCATCCACTTCAAAAAAGCTATTTGGAAATGATGATCCCCTGGGTCAACTCATAACTGTTGGAGACAATGAGAATTTTCAAACAGGAGTTGTGACAGGAATCATTGAAGACCCACCAATAAATTCACACCTGCAGTTCGAAGCGCTTGTTTCCATGAAGACTTTTGAAACAAGTCCAATCGAGCACAGAAGAAATGCAAAGAATAACCAAAGAGCAATTTCTGACTACCACGTATATCTTCTCTTGAAAAATGGTGCTGAAGTAGCTGATATTGAGTCAATTATGGTAGAAATGATGGCTGAGTCCAACGCAAAATGGCCACAGTCATCTCTTACTCACTTCCTTCAGCCAATGAAGACATTTGTTACTGATGGTGATACGTACGTCAGGGAACCAGGCCCCTCATTTTCTAGAAGATTGATTTATATAATGATTGGTCTTACTGCTATAGTCCTTTTGTCGGCATGCTTCAATTACACAAATCTATCATTGGCACGTGCATTAAGACGTTCAAAAGAAATTGGGATTCGAAAAGTGACTGGCGCTAACAGATCACAAGTTTTCTCGCAATTTATGGTAGAAGCAATGTTGCTTACACTGCTAGCCCTAATCATGAGCATAGGATTTTTTTATTTGATTAGGCCGGGCTTTTTGAATCTTCCAAATCCGTCGGCAAACGGTTATGAGATGTTCCTGCTTGATATTAGCCCTTTAAAACTTTTATATTTTGTCTTGTTTGCAATAGGAATTGCTTGTATAGCCGGCTTTCTTCCAGCATTATTTCTCTCCAAACTGAAGGCTCGAATCGCTTTTGCTGATGCCAGTCAAATAAAATTGATTTTAGGAATAAGCTCCAGGCGTGCGCTGGGTATTCTTCAATTCGCACTATCCATAGGTCTTATCATGTGTGCCGTTTTTGTACACAAACAGTATCAATTTACATTAAACTACGATCTTGGATTTTCGACTGAAAATATTCTACACGTAAATATTGAAGGTGACAATTTAGCGCTACTGGAGCATGAATATTCCCAACTACCCGAAGTAATACAGACTTCAAGATCATCTGAAATCTTAGGAGTCGCTAAAGCTGATGCTGGAGTGGTGATATCTGAAGATAGGAATGACACGACCAGCGTGCTTCTTAACAAGATAGACAACAACTATTTGGAGCTGCACGAGCTTGAATTACTGGCTGGATCGGACTTTCAGTCTGCTTTGGGAAAAAATGAATCAATAAAACAAATTATAGTGAATGAAGAGCTGTTGAAATCTCTTAATCTGGGATCCCCTGAAGAGGCTATTGGAAAGAGAGTGCTGTTCAGATCTTCTGATTACAAGAATGTTGGCTTGAATATCATAGGAGTTGTTAAAGATTTTACCAGCCACACTCTCACAGAAGAGTACTCCAAATCATTTGCTTTTATACAAATCCGACATGACCAGAGGCAAAGATCTAGTAAAGAAAGATTCCTTGGGTGGAACAGTGAGATTCTTAGTATCAAAACTGAAAGTGACGATTTGCTTGCAACTATTGACAAATTGGAAAATGTTTACAGGGAAATAGATCCAATTCATCCCTTTGAGATACGTTTTTACGATGATGAAATCGCTGAAACGTATGAAGAATACAGAGCTTCGTATACCGTAATTTCCTTTCTTGCCTTCCTGGCCACATCCATATCAACTTTGGGTTTGTTGGGTATGGTGATATTCTCAACAGAGTCAAGAATGAAAGAAATCAGCATTAGGAAGGTCCTTGGAGCTGGAATGAGAAATATAACACTCCTTTTATCAAGAAGCTTCTTCGCTATGATCATCATTGCTGGGTTTATTGCAATACCAATTGGGAATTACCTTGTAGACAATGCGCTGCTGGTTGATTTTATTTATCGAGCAAAATTTACCTTGATCGACACGGTTTCCGGTCTTTTGCTTGTTTTGGCAATTGGGTTGATCACTATCGGTTTGCAAGTTCGAAGTGTAGCCCAGCGTAATCCCTCAGATATTCTTCGTGATGAGTAAACCACCGAAATACCCATTACAATTTTTCCGATGGTACTGCAATCCAGAATTTGTTGAAGACATTGAAGGAGACCTTTTTGAAAGGTTTGAGAAAAGAAAAGAAAAAGGAGAGTCGGCAAAATGGCTCTTTACAACGGATGTATTGAGGTTATTCAGACCAGGTATCATCCGAAATTTTGAAGGAACAAAAAAACTCAACTATTACGGCATGTTAAAACACAATCTCAAAATAGGATATCGAACGCTTCTTCGGAGGAAAACACACTCCATTATAAATGTTGGTGGGCTTGCCCTGGGTCTTTCAATTGCGATCCTGATTTCTCTCTGGGTTCACGACGAATTGACCTTCAACACCTACCATGAAAATTATGATGATATCGCACAGGTATTGCAAAAGCAGACGATCAATGGGTCAATAGGTGTTCAATCATCCATTCCATATCCGCTTGGTGATGAATTAAGGAACAAATATGGAAGCGACTTCAAGCATGTCGTTATGAGCTCATGGTTTGGAGATTACGTACTCTCACATGGTCAAACCATACTTTCACAAAGAGGTGGGTTCATGGAACCCGGTAGCCCACACATGCTTTCTTTAAAAATGATAAAAGGAACGAGAGATGGCTTGAAAGATCCCTCCTCTATCCTTCTCTCACAATCTTTGGCCACCGCACTATTCGGAAGCGAAGATCCGATGGGTCAACTAGTCCTCATTTACAATGAGGAAGAAGTGATTGTTACTGGTGTTTATGAAGATCTACCTCACAATAGTCGTTTCAGAAGGATACATTTCATAGCTCCATGGGAATTATATGTTGAATCACAGGAATGGATACAGCGTGCCAGAGACCTCAAATTATGGGATAACAACTCCTTTCAATTATTTGTCCAACTCCATTCGCAGGGAAATATGGAGGTAGTTAGTGAAAAAATTAAAAAAATTAAATATGACAATGTAGATGAGGGAGAGCGGGTTCACAACCCTGAAATGTTTCTCAACCCGATGAAAGACTGGCACTTGAGATCGAGCTGGAAAAATGGAGAACAAGAAGGTGGGCCAATCACATATGTTCGATTGTTTGGAGCAATCGGAGCTTTCGTCCTTCTTCTTGCCTGCATCAATTTCATGAACCTAAGCACTGCGCACTCAGTAGGAAGGGCAAAGGAAGTGGGAATACGCAAGTCCATTGGATCATTGCGGAGGCAGCTTATTGCTCAATTTCTTACAGAGTCTGTTCTTGTCACGTTCCTCGCTTTTTTCGTGGCATGCATCATTGTGCTGTTGGCGTTACCTGAATTCAATCAATTGTCGGGAAAGCAAATGGTATTACCCTATGACAATCCCATTTTCTGGACACTAGGGATTCTTTTTGTCTTGTTTACAGGTTTGCTTGCCGGTAGTTATCCTGCTCTTTATCTGTCATCTTTCCTGCCTGTCAAGATTCTGAAAGGAACATTTAAGACGGGCCTATCGGCATCCGTATTAAGAAAGGGGCTTGTCATTTTTCAATTTACCATATCTGTCATACTGATTGTCAATACGCTTGTAGTTCGAGAGCAAATCGAATTCACAAGTAGTCGCCCCACAGGCTATGATAGTGATGGAACCATAATGGTAGAAATGACCACACAGCAACATTATGATGCATACAATGTTATCAACAATGAACTCAGCAACGGACCAGCCGTAACTGAAACAGCACTTTCTTCCAGCCCTTTGACAGAAGTATGGAATGTACGGGATGGTTTCAGGTGGGAAGGTATGGACCCGGAGTTTACTCCATTCCTGGCTGTCATTTGGATATCTCATAGCTATGGCGAAGCGATCAATTGGCAAATTGTGCAAGGCCGGGATTTTTCTCCTGAATTTCCTACCGATTCTACAGCACTAATCATTACTGAAACAACTGCTGCCTACATGAATCTGGAAGAACCTGTAGGAAAAACAATTAAATGGGGAAGTCGGGACTTCAAAATCATTGGAGTGATAAGGGACATACTTACAGAATCTCCATTCGATCCGGTGCGACCAACGATATATACCATTGATCCACATGATATGTCCAACTGGATATTGTTGAAATTGAATCAAGAAATGAGCATGCCTCAGGCCATATCGTCTGTGGAAGATGTTTTCAGCGTGCATGTACCGAATGCACCTTTTGAATTCGATTTTGCAAAAGAAAAGCACGCGCTTAAGTTCAGAGGTATAAAGCGGATTGGCAATCTATCT
>JANQST010000542.1 GCA_028279155.1 Cyclobacteriaceae bacterium | reverse complement strand
ACTACTAACCCTCTTTTATCTGAGACCACAATTAGGTTAGCGTTAGATTCATACGAAGAGTCGATCGCAAAGGGCTACGATAGTTTGTTTTCTGTTAACAAATTTCAATCAAGGTTTTATAATAGTGATATAAAACCAATCAACCATGATGCAGCGGAGCTGTTGCGAACACAAGACTTGCAACCTATCTATGAGGAAAATTCATGCTTATACCTATTTAGTAGAGGCAGCTTTAAGATGAGTGGTGCAAGAATTGGATTAAACCCGAACATTCTTATTACAAATGAATTAGAATCTGTTGATATCGATGATGACAATACATGGGAAAAAGCAAATATTAGCCACAAAATTTTAAATCATGGAATATAGCGTTTTGATTTCTGCACCTTATATGCAACCCTTTATTGAACGTTTCAGATCATTTTTCGAAGAAAATGACATTAAAATTATTCTTCCTGAAGTCAATGAGAGGTTAGAAGAAGAAGATCTACTCGAATACATTGATGAGATTGATGGAATGATTTGTGGAGATGATAAGGTAACATTGAAAGTTCTTGATAACGCAAAAAGATTGAAGGTGATTTCAAAATGGGGAACAGGAATTGATTCCTTAAATGTTGCGGAGTGCAAAAAAAGGGGAATTCATGTAAGAAATACTCCAAACGCCTTCACTGTACCGGTATCAGATACTGTTTTAGCTTATATCTTGAATTTTGCAAGAAATATTTCGCTAATGGACAGTGCAATGAAGCATAATGAATGGAACAAAATTGATGGTCGTGCACTACACGAGTGTTCTCTTGGGGTAATAGGTGTTGGCAACATTGGAGAAAGTGTTTTGAGAAAAGCCAAAGCTTTTGGCATGACACTGTACGCAACAGACTTGAAAAGAATACCTACGGACCTGATTGTTGAGCTTGGAATAAACGAAATTGGTTTAGATGATCTACTTAAGAAAAGTGATTTTGTGAGCATAAATTGCGATCTGAACGAATCAAGTTATCACTTAATTAACGAACGTACATTATCGCTAATGAAAGAAACTGCAATTTTGATTAACACTGCTAGAGGTCCTATTGTTGATGAAAGAGCACTTGAGAAGGCAATTCATGAAAGAAAAATTTTCGGAGCTGGACTTGATGTGTTTGAAGAAGAACCATTACCGCAAAAGAGCCCACTTCTAAGATCACCATATACGATGTTGGCACCTCATAATTCAAATAGCAGTCAATATGCATGGGAAAATGTCCATATTAGTACAATAAATAACTTGATGGATTCACTAGGTTTGAGTGCCCGATTATGAAGAAAACTGCTATTATAACAGGTTCAAGTGGAGGCATTGGTTCCGCCTTATGCAAGATTTTCAAGGATGCAGATTTTAATATTGTTGGTATAGATAAGGAGGGGGGAACAGATTCAAATCAAGATCACTTCCTCTCTTTTGATTTATCTCAATTATCATATGACAAGACCTATCGGTTAGAGCAATTATCAAGGCTTAATGAGTTTGCTCAAAATACCTATGTTTTAATAAACAATGCAGCTATTCAAATTCTCGACTCATCAATGGATATCCAGCTAGACCAGTGGAACGAGACTCTCTCAGTGAATTTGACCACACCATTTATTCTGAGTCAATGGGCTATACCTTACTTGAGGAAAAATAAGGGATCTATCATAAATATAGCTAGCATACACCATCAGCTTACTAAGCCTGAATTTGTTGCATATGCAACAAGCAAAAGTGCGCTTGTGGGTTTGACAAAGTCGATGGCTGTTGATCTTGCTGGAAGTGTTCGTGTGAATGCTATCAGCCCTGCCGCGATTGAAACTGACATGTTAAGGGCAAGTTTCGAAAATGATAAAAACAAACTGGAACAACTAAAGGCGGTTCACCCTGTTCAAAGGATTGGACGTCCAGAGGAGGTTGCCAAGCTAGCCCTTTGTCTTTCAAGCGGTGATTTAGACTTTGTTAACGGAACTAACCTAGCTATAGATGGGGGTATTAGTTCTGTGTTGCGTGATATCGATTAGGTTATCTGACTGACAATTCACCCAAGTTTGCGAACACTTTGACTTAAAGTAGGTTCTTTCAAGCCTACTTTTGACCTTCATTTTTTAATTACAATGATAAGGTTCGATATAATGAAAGGTTCGATTTTATTACTCATTTCTCTAGTTTTATTTGTTTCATGCAGTGAAGACGATGGTGATGTCACAAGTCCTACTATTATTTCTTCCTCTCTTTCTCCCAATCAGACTGACGTAGGTGTTGATTCGAACATAGAGGTTTTGTTCAGTGAACAAATAGAAGCTGAATCTGCTCAGATATCACTCACAACGGTGAGCACAAGCGAAGAACATCAATTTGAAGTTGAATATGACGAAGATGAATATCTGTTAACTATTATACCTAGTTCTAGGTTAATGTTCAATTCCTCATATCTTTTATCGATTACTGGAGTAAACGACTTGTCAGGAAACGTGATCGATGATTTTAATCTGGAATTTAGTACAGCAAAGGAAACCGGACCTGCTCGTTATACACTGGTTTTTAATGCAACATGGAGTGAAAGTACGCATCCAACCGACATCCCTACAACTCCTCATTTTTCTGGAATAATAGGTGCTACTCATAGCTCCGACAGAATTATGTTTGAGACAGGTAGCCTTGCATCTACTGGTATTAAAAACATGGCTGAGCTTGGAGCTAAAGGAGTTCTGATTGAAGAAATAGAGGTGCTAATTGCTGTCGGAGTTGCTCAAACCCTTATTAGCGGAGATCCAATTCCGTTATCACCTGGTCAAGTTAGTGTTGAATTTGACGTTACTACCACCCATAGCTTTGTAACATTATGTTCAATGATTGCCCCTAGTCCGGATTGGTTCGTTGCGGTTTCCCAGATAGATTTATATGAAAAGGGATATTGGATTGAAGAATTATCAATTGATGTAAACAGCTATGATGCCGGTACTGATAGTGGAGCAACATTCACCTCTCCAAATACAGCTACAACCCCAGCAGAAAATGTAAGTGCAATAACAAGTCCTCCACTTGCAGTTGATGGAATGGTAGCTGCGCTTGGAAGTATTACATTTACCAGAGTAGAATAATTGAAATACTAAAATTTCAAATCATACTTTATTTAGGCTTTTCATCTATTTTTGCAGTTTGAAATCCGGTATATATTCAAGTTGGGAAAATCAAAGAAAAGCATATTTAAAATAAATGAAGAAACTAAAGAGAAAGAGGTAGATTTTTTAGAATTACTATCGGTCCTTTGGAGTAGCAGGAGGACCATCATAATTTATGTCTTTGCTTTTGCAATTCTGGGATTGATCCATTCTTTCACCTCTCCATATGAATATGAGACTAGGGTCACTTTGATGCCAGAATCACAACAATCCTTTGACGCGGGAGCACTTGGTGGGATTGCGGGAATTGCGGGAATTGATTTAAATGCGCTTGACGGTGGAGGGGGATTTAATCCTGACTTATTCCCCAATGTGCTTTCATCTGCCTCATTTTTAGATTCATTGGCTAAGAGATCCTTCTTTTTTAGGGGGCCAAATGTTGAAGTGACGTTGTATGAGTATTTCACCTCCTATTCAAAATCCTCCCCATTAAGCTATATCTTAAAGATAAAAAAGATTCCAAGTGTTTTAGCAAAATGGATCGCTGGGGATAAACCTTCAGTCAATACTTTGAAAGACAATAGAACTTGGTATGCGTTTTCTGAAGAAGAGGTTGAGATACTTAAAAACTTGGAGGAACGAATATCTGTAGATATAAATAGTAGATCTGGTTTGATTCAAATTAGTATTAAAATGCAAGATCCATTTGTGTGTGCTCAGGTTGCAGATTATGCAGTTAATTATCTTACCGAGTATGTAATCAACTATCATGTGGGTAAGGAATTGAAGAACTATAGATTTATCAAAGAAAGATTTCAAGAAGCAAGATTTAATTTCGAAATCGCACAAAGAAAGTTAGCAACGTATAGAGATAAAAATCAACGTATTGCAACCTCCGTTAATAGGTCCGAAGAGGAACGACTTGAGTCAGAATTCGATGTAGCATTTGACCTATATAAAACATTGGCACAACAGCAAGAAAAGGCCAAATTGAAAGTTCAGGAAGAAACTCCGGTTCTTCATGTTTTAGATCCAATTCAGGTTCCCTATAAGAAGAGTGAACCAAGAAGATTGCTCATTTTGATACTATCTAGTTTTATCGGGGGAATGTTTGGAATAATAGTCTTATTCGTTAAAGAATTTAGCTTTGCCCAAGTTGCTTAACAATTAATTTAATATTATGCCTAACATTTTTAAGCAACTAGTTTTGAGCTCTCTTGGGTATGAGAATGCCTACGAACTCAGAAAGTATTTTCTTAAGCCTCAATTTTCAGAATTAAGCTTGATTTATGAGTTCTTTAGAAATAGAGAAATAGATAATGGATTAATGCTGGACGTAGGGGTACACTATGGTGAATCTTTGATTCCATTTATAGATTTAGGTTGGAAGGTAATTGGTTTTGAGCCTGACCCGAACAACTTTAGGAAAATTAAAAAGCATGATCAGCTTGTCCTGGAATCTTATGCTTTATCCAATGAGACTGCCGATAATGTAGAATTTTTTGTTTCAAAAGAATCAAGTGGAATTTCTTCATTGATAGATTTCAGCCCCTCACATGAGGTCAAATTTACTGTGAATATTAAGACGTTGGATTTTATTGTGAGAGAGTACAATATTACGAAAGTAGACTTTTTGAAGATAGATACAGAAGGTAATGATCTTAATGTTTTAAAAGGCTTGACATTTGAGAATGTCAAGCCCAAAATGATACTTTGTGAGTTTGAAGACCAAAAAACGAAACAACTCAATTATACTTATGAAGATATGGGGGATTATTTATTGAGTAAAGGTTACAAGGTGTACATATCGGAGTGGTACCCTGTTAATAAATATGGTACCTCACATAAATGGAAATCAGTTTTCAGGTACCCCGCATCTATTGATCAGAATGGCTGGGGTAATTTTATCGCAGTTGATAGCGAATTGGATTTCGATTTTGCAGCAACCTTTGAAAGTTACTTAAAAAGATACAGCTCTTCTATTCAGGATCAGGAAGAAAAATGAGTTTTCAAAGTAAAAGAAGAGATATTGCTCTTAGCCTGAAAAACTCATTTACCATAAATACTTGGTTTAATTATGGTGTATCGCTTTTTGGGTTCACTATTGTCACTTTGTTGGTAGTTGGAAAACTTCCAGTTGAAGAAATTACAGTTTGGTTGTTGTTTAACTCACTGATGAATTTCTCAAATTTAGTAGATTTTGGGTTTTCGCCGGTTATTTCTAGACAGTATTCTTATTGCGTAATTTCAATAGGCAGCAATGAAGACCAAGACTATAAATGGGCCAAAATAGCTAAGATATATGGCTTATCAGGTATTATTTTTTTATCACTTCTAGTCCTCTTCGTCCTAGTTGGTTTTCTTCTCTATAAAACTTCAATATCTCACAATATTATAAAAACAGTAAAAGTAAGCGAGCTATCACTAGCATATCTTATCCTTATTGCAGGACTTTCAATTTCTTTTTATGGGAAAAAGTACAGCAATGCACTAATGGGGCTTGGGAAGGTCCCGCTAGTTAACAGAATTAATGCTATTCTGAATCTGGGAAAATACATTATCGGAGGGATTGCATTTTATCTATTTGAATCAATCCTTATACTGGTGATTGTATATCAGATTGTCAATGTGTCTATAGTAGTTAAAAATTATTTTTTGCTGCGTTCTGAGTTTCGTCAATTTAAGGGATTCAAAAATGTTTCTTTTAATAGAGAAACATTTGATGAAATTTTTTCACCTGCATGGAGGGGAGCAATAGGACTCTTGGGGTCAACTGGAGTAGTTGAAATAAGTGGGCATTTATTTTCGATTTATGGGAATAACAACGAAGTAGCCAATTATCTGTTTGCAATTAGAATAATTGGTTATGTCTCAATGATATCTTCAATCCCATTTTACTCCAAGCTGCCAATATGGAATTCACTTAGAAAAAATGGAGAAATAATTAGATTGATAAACGAAAGTTTCAGATCACTAAATATTGTCTGTGGAGTGTATTTGATAGGAGTAGTTTCTGCTTTGTTTATTATTCCATTCATTCTTAAGATAATTGGATCTGACCTTTCCTTTGTAACAAATGAGTTATGGCTATTTATAGCACTGGTCTATTTCTTGGAACGGCACCACGGTGTTCATGCGCATCTCTATGCCACTACAAATAAAGAACCCTTTTATAAGCCAATTATCATTTCTGGATTGATCTATTTAGGTACTTTATTCTTTGTAAGAGAATCACTTACTGCATGGAATATTGTATTATGTTATTTTTTCACTAACCTTCTAATCAACAACTGGTGGAATGTTTTTATTTCGATAAAGTCTTTAGGACTTTCTGTCAATGAATATATTGCGAAAGTAAAACCAGCCATCTTCTTTTTCTTAATACTAACATTACTTTGGGGATACTTTTTCATTTGATTTATGCTTTCATTTCTTAGATCCATCTATCGATATTTTTTTTTTAAAAAGCTTTATGGTAGTCATAAGGGTTACTTCGAATCTTTTGATGAGGCCGAAAGAAAAATAAAAAAAAAGTCAGGTTGGGCTGGTCGCGAAACCTCTCAAAAATTCTCTGAGGCTTTCATCATAGAAAGAGATCTAGCAAAACAAAACAAGCACATCTACCATGTAAAAAAGCAAATTAATGGAGGTTATTTGTTCATATGGGACTATCCCGTAATTTTTTGGCTTAATAAGATTTTTGAACAAAAATTTGACACCTACGATCTTCATGATTTTGGAGGAAATGTTGGAAATCACTTTTACAACTATTCAAAGTACATTAACATCGAAAACAACATTAAAAACTGGAGGGTGATTGAACTTCCTAACATGATAGATGCAGGAAAAATTCTGAAAGATCTACTAAATCCAAGACCGACATTAAGTTTTGACAGTCTCGAAAATTCTCATTCCGAAGGATGTCAGGTTTTCTTGGCATCAAGTAGTTTACAATATTTCAAGGGAGATTGGATTGATAAGATTTTATTGAATTATGATAATCTACCTGATTTCGTAATTATCAATCGTACACCTTTTTCAGAAGAAGATCATTCCATATTTACTATTCAAAATGGAGGGACTGCTACCTATGTCAATAGGATAATTCCCTTTAAGGAATTAGATAGGCTGGAAACTCTGGGGTATAAGCTGGTTGATGATTGGTTTGACCCGTTGGACACCTGCATTATACCATTTAATAGAACCAAGGTGTGGTATAAGGGATATATATATAGTAAACAAGATATTTTATTCGAATGAAAAAACTTATAAAGAATGCGATAATTGGAGGTTTGGGGATCGTCAAGCTCTTTTCTAAGAGGGCTTATAAAAGTCTCAGCATAGCTGTTTATTCAACAAAAAAAATTCCCTGGTTTATAGGATACGATGAATACAAAAAGGCGTATTTAACATCAGTAAACAAGCATGATACCCAATTCATGGGTAGCGGTTATGGAGCTGGAATTGATGAGAGAGTTGTTGAGATTCCCTTTTGCATTGAAGCCGTGAAAGAAGATAGGACAGTTTTGGATGCAGGATCAGCATTCAACCACCAAGAATATCTTGAGTTCTTAAAGAATAAAGAACTGCACATTGTTACACTTTTTCCTGAAAAATTTAGATCCACATCAGCAATTAATTATCTCTATGCTGATTTAAGAGATTTACCTTACAGGAATGATTTTTTTGATGCAATCATTTGTGTAAGTACAATCGAGCATATTGGCTTTGACAATACTCAATATCTAAATGGCTTTGAAAATAGCACAGAATTAAGTAAAGGAGATTATATAACAGCGGTAAAGGAGCTAAAGAGAGTTT
>JANQST010000517.1 GCA_028279155.1 Cyclobacteriaceae bacterium | reverse complement strand
AGTATTAGCAAGTACCTTACCCATTGAATCTTTTCCAAACCCTTGCAAATCAGATGGATCTACCGCTAATGCCTGGTAGTTAAATCCTGCTCCCTGAGCGTCAGACATTCTAGCATGAAGCAGAAGAAGGAATACAAGTATTAATTTCAAAAAAATAAGGCTGGTTCTCTTCATAATTACTGATTCACTTTCTATTGTAAAATTCAAAAAAGACAGATATGATTATCGATATTGAGTGAACTAAGGCCTTCTGATTTTCATCTTTCTCCAAGTTCGATATCCCTCTTGAATACCTTAGTTTTATTTCACTGAATGTATCCTGGGACTGAAAATGAGTAAGGCCAAGTTCTACTGTCGCGCTAGCGTTGTACTTATTTAGTATATCGGTCAGATCAAACTGCTCTAATCCATTCGTCTGGATCCCACTGAGAAGGTGATCAAGGGAAAAACCACCGGCAACGAATGGATTCGTCTTATGTTTAGAATTAAAGTTTCTCCTTATACCGAAGCTTCCGGTAAGAAAATGTAAAGACCAATTGGACTGAATTCCATTTTTCGGTTCTTGAATATGAACCGTTCGATAGCCTATTCCTGTGGCTAATAATACTGAGGATGGGAACCTCTTTCTTTTTTCTTTTGCAACTGTTTTTATATAGAAAAAGGTTGCATTAATACCCGGTTTACCTCCTAAATGACTCTTAACATCCTCAGAGTTCTTGAAATTCATCCTACTGAAATTGGAGCCGAGACTCAAACCAACCCAGTCTTGAGAATTGGCCAATAAGACCGCAGTTAAAAGTAGACCAGTCAATATGAACTTCATCTTTTAACAATTAAAGTTCCTTGACCCAATCCAGATTTGATCCCCCATGCTTTAATCAGATATACTCCATCAGGTATATCCTCTAAGTCTACTGAGACTGAGTATCTCCCAGTTCTCATTATACTTTGAAAATCAACAATCTGTGATCTCAGGTCAAAAATTGTCAAATTGACATTCTCATGAATTTCCTTGCTCATCCAACGAAGAACAATTCTACCTGTAGTTGGATTGGGAGAGATTATAAGATTCGAAATGGGTGCTGATTTTAAGATCTTTTGCCTATTAATTGAAGCAAGAAAACCTTGCTGTAGGTGAATAGTATTCGAATGAAAATGACCAGTCAAAGATGACTGAGCAGTAATTTGAACAACAGCAATATTTCTCTCGGGCAGATAAGTAGTATTGCCTCCTGCACCTATAGACCACTTTACTATCGTCCCACTTCTGATTGCAAAATCCTGAGATGATACTGTAAAACATGAGAGCAAAAGTAAAATCATTAACATTGAGATAATCCTATTCATTCATCAATAAATCATAAATAATGATTCGTCAAATGTAGAAGGGCTTATTTTCCTTTGTTAATGGATTGGGGCTACATAAGGACTACCATAGCCTACAATAGGAGTTTAAAATTTCCGAAAGAAATAACTTTAGTACAATATAGTTGTAGTCCATTTGTAGTCTCTGTTTGCTCATTTAAAGCATCTCAGCAGTGAATTAATAGTTCATTGGCTGCTATGTTTGGATAAAGTTACCACATGAGGAGAGTCACAGCCACCCTATATTGGATCTTTGGATTTGTCGTTGTTGCCCAGACTCAAACAATGCAACTTGATCAATTCTTATACAATTCCTTCAAATACAGATCAACTGTTGACAGTGCACTCCACTATAGCAATAAAGCATTTGATCTTTCAAGAGAATTAAAATACGATGATGGTGTGATACTCAGCAAGGTCTATTCTGGAATTGCATTGTATAATGACGATCAATTAGATACCGCCCGATCTTTACTTTTTGAGACAATTAATTTATCTGGAGAATACGTTTTTGAACAAGGTATGATCAATTGGTACCTTGGAAAACTACACCGCAAAACAGGTTCTTTAGATTTAGCTAGGGATTACTATGAAATAGCGATAGATAAATTCAAACAGGTGGATTCTGTTTTCTTTCAAGCAGGTGTACTATCGAGTCTTGGCATCATTGAGGGAATACTAGGAAACTACAATGAGGCATTAACTCTCTTCACTGATGCATACGAACTAAAACTTAACAACAATTTGAAAGATCAAAGTGCTGAATTGAATAATATCAGCATTGTATACAGAAGGCTGGGGAATTATGAGAAAGCCATGGATTACATTAAAATGTCTATGAAGCACAAGGATTCCTCCGAATTGCATTTTAGCTACAGTAACATTGGAAACATCTTCAATGCAATCGGGCTACTTGACAGTGCACTTCACTACTACAATCTAGCAATTGACAAATCAAAGCCTAGAACCATTGAACATGCGAATCACCTTGGTAACTTAGGCAGCATCTACTATAAGAGAGGGCTGTATGACCTAGCCCTCCAATATCAATTGGAGGGACTGAAGATTAGAGAAGAGGGAAAGCTACCAAATCAAGAAGGTCCTTTAGGAGCAATCGGTGATATCTATCTTCAACTTGGATTCTCCGATCGTGCAATTCATTATTTAAAAAAAGCTTATATCAAAGCCAGCCAGAGTTACAATCGTCAAATGATCAGCTCCTTAGCAGAAACCCTCGCAAGAAATTTCGCTGCAACAAATCATTTTGATAGCGCATGGTACTACCTAAATATAGGTAGGGCGCATGAAGATACGCTCCAAGGTGAGGAAGCTCAAAAGAAGTTTGCTGATCAAAGAGTCAGACTTGAAACGCTAAAAAAACAAAATGAAATAGATCTTTTAAAAGCTGAGAATGAGCTATTCACTTATAAAAGGAAAACAATGGTAGCTGGGATCGGAATTGTATCCCTTATGATTTCAATTGTTTTTTTGACCTACAGGAAAAAACAGATAAGCCAGCGTAAAACCATAATCCTTGAAAAAAACAGACTGGAAAAAGAACTTGAAAAAAATACCGCCCAGTTAACCGCACATACGCTTGGAATGATCCATAGAAAAAATGGCTTTGAAGAAATTGAAAATCAACTTTTAGAAGTGGATGGAAAAGGTAAGAGTAAAATCAAATCAATCATCAATTTAAACAAAGCATTAGGAAAGGACTGGGATAACTTCTCCATGTATTTTAGTCAGGTTCACACCAACTTCTTCGAGTCATTAAACGAAAAACATGATGGCTTATCCCAAAATGATTTGAGATTGTGCTCACTTATAAAAATGAATTTAGGGACAAAAGAAATTGCGCTTTTGCTAAATATCGAAACTAAAAGCGTTAAAATGGCAAAGTACAGACTCAAGAAGAAACTTTTGCTTGGTGATGAGGAGGATTTGATCAGATTTATTCAACACCAAATCTGATCTTTTGTCCTATGAATGAGCTTCCATAGGGAAATCAAGAATGTATACCATACCCGACCTTCTTTTTACACAACTTATTCACAACTTGACCACAAGTTGACTATCTTGAAATGCGGTTGGATATATTTGTGATCACACAAAAATCACCGTCTTTTAACACGAATAAAATGGGCAAAATCATCTCACTGGCAAACCAAAAAGGAGGAGTAGGAAAAACAACTTCAGCAATCAACCTAGCCGCAAGTCTTGCAGCGCTAGAGTTCAAGACCTTACTGGTTGATGCCGATCCACAAGCGAATGCAACATCGGGTGTAGGTGTAGACCCGAAGGAAGTTGAGGTTAGCATTTATGAGTGCATGGTAGACGGTGTAGACCCGAAGGAAAGCATCGTTACCACAGACATCAAATACCTTGATCTGCTTCCCTCCCACATCGATTTGGTTGGTGCCGAAGTAGAAATGGTCAATATAGATGATCGCGAGAACAAGATGAAATATGCGCTCGAAAAGCTTAAAGGAGAGTATGATTTCATTATCATCGATTGCTCACCTTCTCTTGGTTTAATAACGATCAATGCCTTAACAGCTTCTGATTCGGTTATTGTACCCGTACAGTGCGAGTATTTTGCATTGGAAGGTCTGGGCAAGCTGTTAAATACAATAAAGATCATTCAAACGAGATTGAATACAGACCTGGAAATCGAAGGCATCTTGCTGACGATGTATGATACCCGATTGAACCTCGCCAACCAAGTGGTTGAAGAAGTCAATATGCATTTCCAATCCTTAGTTTTTGAGACACTTATTCCGAGAAATATAAAACTGAGTGAATCTCCTAGTTTTGGATTACCAGCAATTACTCATGATGCTGAAAGCAAGGGTTCAATCAGCTACTTAAACCTCGCCAAAGAAATTCTTGAAAGAAACGAAGTGAAAGCAGCGTAATGGCGGAAAGTAAATTTAAAAAAAGGTCAGGGCTTGGTAGAGGGCTCGGAGCTCTTCTTGAGGACTCAGAAGAAAACCTGATGCCATCGAAATCGAATGGAGCAAAAAGTTCCATCAACGAAATTCCAATAGATCAGATTGAGGCAAACCCATGGCAGCCAAGGACAGATTTTGATGAACAAGCACTCACAGAATTAGCTGACTCTATTGCAGTCCAGGGAATCATTCAACCAATAACTGTTCGTGAACTAAGCAGCAACGAATATCAGCTGATCTCTGGTGAAAGAAGGTTGCAAGCTAGCAAGAAGGTCGGATTGAAAACCATTCCTGCGTACGTAAGAACAGCAGATGACCAACAAATGCTGGAAATGGCCTTGATTGAGAACATCCAAAGAGAGAATCTCAATGCGATGGAAGTGGCACTCAGCTATCAGCGACTACTATCAGAATGTGATCTCAAACAAGAAGAGCTTGGCGATCGGGTTGGGAAGAATAGGACAACCGTAAATAATTATTTACGGCTTTTGAAATTACCCCCTGCGATCCAAGCTTCCTTGCGAGATGGCGAAATCAGTATGGGACATGCGAGAGCCTTGATCTCTATCGAGAATGTTGACCTCCAATTGGACATTTTCAAAAAAGTGATCCAACAAGACCTCTCTGTTCGAAAAGTTGAGGAGTTGGTTCGCACCGGAACCAAAACAGAAAAGTCTGCTTCAACTCCATCAAGTATTGATCCGGAAATTAAAAATCTTCAATCAAAACTATCATCCCATTTCGGATCAAAAATTACTGTCAAATCAAAAGATAAGAACAAAGGAGAAATCAAAATTCCTTTCAATTCAACAGAAGATCTTAACCGAATTCTTGAATTATTAGATATTTAGGCGCGAAGTTTGCAAACTCGATTTCTACTATGAAAATAAGAGTTTCAATCATCTTCATTCTCTGCATATGTCTGGGTCGCATGTTCGCACAACAGACCAGTCAGCCAATTGAAGTAATATCTGATTCTACATTTATTCAAACAGATGATGAATTCCTTCTTTTCGAGGAAGTCTCTGATCTTGATCCACAAAGGTCCGCTTTGTTGTCAGCAATCGTTCCTGGACTAGGACAGATCTATAATAAACAATACTGGAAGGTCCCTGTGATCTATGCTGGGCTCGCCACTTTTGCTCACTTCATCAGCTACAACAACGACCTCTATCATACATTTCGCAATGCTGCTATATCGAATGCCAATGGACTTGGAAATCCATTTGATAATATAGCAAGCTCTCAAACCATACTGATCCGAAATAGAGACAATTTTAGGAGGAATCGGGATTTTTTAATCATCCTTGGTTCCGTATTTTATATTCTCAACATAGTTGATGCACATGTTTCTGCACACCTGGAAGAATTCAATGTGAATGAAGATCTTGCCCTTTCTATTGAGCCTTCGATCAAGAGTACGTTTGCTAATGGTCAGGCACTTGGAGCCTCAATAATCCTTAGATTTTAGTCATGAAAATTGCGCTGATTGGATATGGAAAGATGGGGAAAACTATTGAAGAAGTAGCCAAAAAAAGAGATCACGAAATCTCTCAAATCATCGAAGATAGCGGGCAGTTGCCTTCATTGCTCCAGAATAAGCCAGATGTTGTCATTGAATTCACCCAGCCAGACGCTGTTGTAAATAATTTATCTTTCTGTATAGAGAATGGTATTCCCGTGATCACCGGAACTACTGGGTGGTTGGAGAAGTATGATGATATAGTGAGTTTTTGCAATGAAAAAAATGGCACATTTCTTCAATCATCCAATTTTAGCATTGGCGTTAATCTCTTTTTTGAACTGAATGAATGGCTTGCTAAGAAAATGGCCAAACTTAATTTCAGTTGCAGCATTGAAGAGATTCATCATACAGAGAAGAAAGATAGTCCGAGTGGCACTGCAATCCGATTAGCAGAGGGCATTCAGAACAAAAACCAGCAATTCAGAAGCTGGATAAACGAAAAATCCGCCGACCATACCAAACTTGGAATTATTTCAAAAAGAATTGAAAACGTTCCCGGTACCCACACCGTTTCTTATTCATCACAATTAGAGTCCATCAACATTGAACACGTAGCACATAATAGAAGCGTATTTGCCGAAGGTGCTGTACTTGTCAGTGAGTGGATCAAAAATAAGAATGGAATATTCACCATGTCTGATTTCATAAATCAGCAATGACATTATCTTCGCAGGAATTTCAATAATATCCAAATGTATTATCACGATTTTAGTCCGGTTTTAGTATTCACTTTTTTGATTGGCTGGTACATCCTTCAAGGGGTGGCTTATTATAAGTTTTTCGAAAAAGCAGGCAAGCAAGGGTGGATAGGTTTCGTTCCTTTCTATAATTACTACACACACATTGAAATCGTAGGAAGACCAAAATATTGGGTCTTGCTTTTACTAGTGCCAGTTATCAATTTCTTTGTTGGTCTGACCATGCATCTGGACCTAATGAAATCATTTGGTCGATACACATACCTGGACCAGGTTTTGGGAGTTGTTTTTGCCCCAATCTATATGACTTACATCGCATGGACGGATACGAAATATCTTGGGAAAGCAGTAGAACTACCAAAGACCAAGAAATCCTTTGGCAAAGAATGGTTTGAAGCCATTGTTTTTGCTGTTTTCTGCGCCACTTTTATACGTTGGATATTCATGGAAGCGTATGTCATTCCTACTCCTTCGATGGAACGATCGCTTTTGGTAGGAGATTTTCTTTTTGTCAGTAAAGCAGAATATGGTCCAAGGACAGCAAAAACTCCATTACAAGTTCCATTAACTCATCAAAAGATTTGGGGAACTGAGATTCCCTCCTACTTACCATGGGTTTCTCTTCCAAGCTATCGACTACCTTCCTTCGGAGTTGTCGAGAGAAACGATGTTGTAGTGTTTAACTATCCACCTCACGATCAATACAATACAAGAGCAGATGGTGGTCCACATCCAATGGACCTTGGAACACACTATATCAAAAGATGTGTCGCAGTTGCCGGAGAAACCATTGAAGTCAGAGGTGGACAGGTATACATCAACGGAGAAATAAGTGAAAACCCGCCTTTGATGCAATTCACATATTTTATTGAAACGGATCAATCAATCAGGGAGAGAATTTGGGACGATCTGAAAATCTGGGAATACTATCCAGTTGCGCGACCGGATGGCAAACGCGGTTACCAGGCGTTCACTGATGATGAGAGTGCAGCAAAACTAGAAGCACTTCCATTTGTAAAAAGTGTAGAGGTTCAGTTTGAAGATCCAGAACGAGTGGAACCAGACATTTTCCCAGATTCAAGGTTCTTCCGTTGGAACCGTGATTTTTATGGTCCTTTGACTGTGCCGCAACGTGGTATGCAAATTGAGGTGAATCAAGAAAATTTAGCCATGTATGGGTCAACGATCAGCAAATATGAAGGACATGATTCGGTGGAAATTGATAGCGCAAGTTTGACTGTGAACGGACAAGCGCTAACAAGCTACACCTTCAATAAAGACTATTACTTCATGATGGGAGATAACCGTCACAACTCTGCAGATTCACGATACTGGGGGTTTGTGTCCGAAGATCACATCGTAGGAGAAGCTTCATTCATTTGGATGTCCTGGGATACTAACGGGAGCTTTTTCAGCAAAATTCGCTGGCGAAGATTGTTCAATGGAATAGAATAATTTAGCTAAAGAAGTAGATCAGCAGGTGGACAATCCCCATAGCACCACCAAAAAACAAGACCATAAATAGACAGCCCTTAAACCAGTTGTCCCTCTCATTTTTGGTCTCATATAAATCAAAATGGGAATCGCTTCTCATCGATCCTTAATTATCGATAGTGAGTTTTGTCAACGTTAATTTATCTAATTCTGTTTAAGAATCACATTAGCTAGTTAAAATACGTTTTAAAGATTATTTCACCAGTCAATGGTTTTGAGAGTCCTTGAACTCAAGTAATCATTCGCCTGTGAAAAGTGCTTACATCCAAAAAAACCGCTGTGAGCAGAAAATGGAGATGGGTGTGCAGCCTTTAACACCAAATGCTTTGAACGATCCAGAAACTCCCCTTTTCGTTGTGCGTAAGCGCCCCATAGTATAAACACAATTCCGTCTTTCTTATCGGACACCTTTTTTAATACAGCATCCGTAAACTCCTCCCAACCCTTGTTTTGATGAGATCCGGCTGTGTGCGCTTTGACAGTCAAAGTAGCATTAAGAAGCAATACTCCCTGGTCCGCCCATCGCTCCAGGTTGCCAGATTTAGGTTGTTCTATTCCCAAGTCATTTTCCAGCTCTTTAAAAATATTTTGAAGTGATGGTGGAAACCGAATTCCATCGTTTACAGAGAAACACAACCCATTTGCCTGATGATCACCATGATAAGGGTCTTGTCCAACTATGACCACTTTGACATCATCAAAGGAACATCGGTCAAAGGCGTTGAAAATCAATGAGCCGGGTGGGAAAACCTTATGTGTACGATACTCATTTTTAACAAATTCTATGAGCGATTGGAAATATGGCTTATCAAATTCTTCAGATAAGACACCCTTCCAACTTTTTTCGATTCGTACATCCATTATCTTGACTACTTAGTCGTAAAATTTGGCAATTTAAATTCAATTTATTTTAAATTGTCACATCTATAATGATAACCGGGGTAACCAAAGGAATCAAGGTCTCTGTTGAGACGAACTATCAGCCTGAACATTCTCAGCCTGCTCATGAGCACTTTGTTTTTACCTACAGGATTACAATCGAAAACAATAGTAGCCATACAGTTCAACTTAAATCGCGTCATTGGGATATATCTGATGCTGCGTACCCTAAACATGAAGTAGATGGTGATGGAGTGGTTGGAAAACAACCCATCCTTGAACCTGGAGAGATACATCAATATGTGTCAGGGTGCAATTTACGCTCAGGCATGGGGAAAATGTCCGGACACTACACAATGGAAAAAATCATTGACGGGAAAATTTTTGATGTTGAAATTCCTGAGTTCATCATGATCGTTCCATTCAAACTTAACTAGAGCCTTGGGTGGTTCCCCTATTTTCACTTTCACAAGCTATTTGAAGTATCGGAAAAAAGCTGTCGGAGCCCATTCGCTCCATTCTCCTTTTGTTTTCAAACTTTTTAATGAGGTAGTAAGGAAATGCAGTCATTACAGGATTAAAGAGCTAGAAGCCTATAGAAGGTCTCTTAGAAGCAATCACCTGGTAGTGGACGTCATTGATTTCAAAAACAATATCAGTCAACGAAAAACCATCAGATCAATTGCAAAAACCTCATTAAGCTCTGCTAGGTTCTCAGCATTTCTTCATCTTTTAATCAATGAACTTCAGTGCAAAACTGTGCTTGAAACCGGTACCTCATTAGGTTTAAACACACTCTACCTTGACCATTCTGATGCGGAGAAAGTAGTAACATTAGAAGCCTCACCCATCCTCGCAGAGCTAGCAAAAAAGGAATTCGAACTTAGGTCAAAAAATAGCATCGAGCTTGTATTCGGTAACGTTCATGAAACGTACGTTTCAGCGCTTGAACGTCATCAACCGGATTTCATTTTTCTGGACGCAGATCACAGAGGGTTTGTTGTTAAAAATCAAGTTGATCAAATCATTACGCATTCCACTCAAACTGAATGCATTGTCATTCATGATATCTATTGGTCCAGAGACATGAATCAGACTTGGATTGAATTGGTCAATGATGATCGCTTCAGCTTAACTATTGATATTTTTCAAGCTGGGATTTTATTTCTTAATAAAGGCATTGAAAAGCA
The DNA here is from genome assembly GCA_028279155.1 of Cyclobacteriaceae bacterium. GTDB lineage: Bacteria > Bacteroidota > Bacteroidia > Cytophagales > Cyclobacteriaceae > Ekhidna. The sequence goes on along the minus strand of JANQST010000517.1, from coordinate 4,733 downwards.
GCATTTTACGTTACGCTTTTAATTGATTGATTCAATAGTTTTGCACACCAATTAAATATAGGATGGAAGAACATCAATCGAACGAATCTCAGCAATCACCTGAGACCAAATCAATAACCAGGACACACGTCCTGATAGCAATCCTGGTTTTGCTATTTTCAGTGGTGATTTTTTTCTTCTGGCAGAATAAGCAACTGGAAGCTGAGCGTCAACGTCAACAGCAAGAAATCAGCGAAACCTATTTAAAGCTAGATTCAGTTTCATCAGAATTAGATATCCGAATTGAGACAATCAAAGAGCTTGGCGGGGAAATCGACACACTTGTCGCATTAAAGGAGCAGCTTGAAAATGACAAGAAGAATTTATTGGTCAGTCAAAAGAATCAACGAACAAGAATTAATCAATTGAATGAGCGTGTTTCAGGCTATAGAGAATTACTTCTCATCAAAGACCAGGAAATTGAGGAATTAAAGGTTCTCAATACTCAACTGGTTGAGGAAAATACGACACTCAAAGTGGAAAAAAATCAGCTAAACGAATCCATTAACAAGCTGCAGCAGAACACGGAAGAGCTTGAAAGTAAGGTAGCAGTAGCTTCGCGACTCCAGATCGAAGGGTTAGCGGTCTACGCAGTAAACTCTTCCGGAAGAGAACGGCTTGGAGAGTTTAGAAATCGGCACATCAACAATTTGAAAATCCAATTCACTGTACTTGATAATGAAATTGCTCCAATTGAAGGAAAAGAACTACTCCTTAGAATCACTGCTCCAGATGGAAATGTCCTGTTTGACGTTTCAAGAGGATCCGGTTCTTTCACCTTCGAAGGTCGTGAGCTCTTCTACACCGCAAAACAGGAAATCCTTTACGACAAAACCAGTCAGCAAGTCACGTATATGTACGACAAGGGAAGTGATTACAACGTAGGTCAACATAAAGTAGAAGTTTATACGGATGACTACATGATGGGAACTGGGGTTTTTATGGTGAAATAGGTTGATTGAAGATTTATGGATTTTAGATTTTAGTTTGGTTTGAGCTTGAAACTTGTGGCTTAAAGCTTGCTACTTAACTTATTAATTTCCGGCCTAAATTCTTGATTACCCATTGTCAATTCTCAATTATTACCTAATTTTGCAGCTCATTTTTCAATAGAAAAAGTTCTTAATTTAATTAACACATGAAAAAGAATTACGAGACGGTATTCATTATGACTCCCGTTTTGTCTGAAGCTCAGATGAAGGATACTGTCGGAAGATTCAAAAAGGTTCTCACAAGCAATGGTGCAGAGATCATCAATGAAGAGAACTGGGGGCTAAAAAAATTGGCCTACCCTATTCAGCATAAAACCACCGGGTTTTATCAACTTTTTGAATTCCTGGCAACTCCGGATACAATTATTAAGCTTGAGACAGAATTTAGGAGAGAAGAAGCAGTAATGCGGTTTTTAACGACTGCATTAGACAAGCACGCTGTTGTTTACAATGAGCGCAGAAAAAAAGGTGAGTTCAACAAGAAGAAAGAAGAGAAAAAGGAGGTTGCATCATGACATTACAAAACGAACCAATTAACAGAGAACAGAAGAAAGACAAATATTGTCGCTTCAAAAAGAACGGTATCAAGTACATCGATTACAAGGATCCCGATTTTCTCTTAAAATTTGTAAATGAGCAAGGTAAGATTCTTCCTAGAAGACTTACGGGAACAAGCCTTAAGTATCAACGGAAGGTTGCTCAGGCGATTAAAAGATCAAGACATTTGGCATTGATGCCTTATGTAGGAGATTCACTTAAATAATTACTGCGATGGAAGTTATATTAAGAGAAGACATACAAGGGCTGGGCTACAAAAACGATACTGTAGCCGTGAAGCCAGGATATGGTAGAAACTACCTGATCCCCAGAGGAATGGCAATTATTGCAAGTAACTCCAACAGAAAGCGAATTGATGAAGAGATTCGCCAAGCTGCTCACAAAGCGGAGAAAGCTATGAAGGATGCTACTGCGATTGCTGAAAAGATTGGAGATATGGTCATTGATCTCCCTACTAAAGCAGGAGAAAGTGGTAAAATATTTGGTGCAATTACTCCTATTCAAGTGGCTGAAGCTCTTGGAGCTAAAGGATTTGAAATTGACAGAAAGAAAATTTCTTTCGAGTCAAAAATCAAAGAGCTTGGCGAGTACAATGCTGTTCTTGATTTGCATAAGGAGGTACACCACACCATTAAAGTGAATGTGGTAGCTGAGAGCTAGACATTAGACTATAGATATTAGATAGAAAGCCTTCCCAGATTTGTGGAGGCTTTTTTATTGAATTAGAAATTAAGAATTATTACGTCACCACAAAGGAGGCACGCCTGAGAAGTCTCAGTAATCGAAGGTTGAACGAGATTTCTCACTGCGTTCGAAATGAAGGGAAAACGATGCTCAAACTTGGCTTACAACTATACACTAACAACGATCCAACAACAAAAAAGGCGGCTCCTTGAGCCGCCCACACTAGTACGATACTTCCCAGTCACCACAGCCTGTAGATCCGGGAGCATCGCTGCCTTAGGTTTGTTCGCTAGTTATTTCTTAATCATAATCTTTGATTCATACCATCCAAATTCAGTCCAAATAAAAAGTGGAGGTGAGAATGGCTAATTACTAATGGTAAAGCAAATGTGGAGCTTTGACTTTGAAGACAGCTGCTCGAGGGATATACAATAGGTCTACAGTAATGGAATTTTAGAAGCTTTAAATCGGAGTTAAGAATCACAAATTTTAGATCAGCTAGAAGGAGGCTGGACTTTGAAGTCTCCATAATTATTGGTGGAATTGTTAAATAATTGAAAGGCTAAATCGTGGATTGTTTGTCAAAGGTCTCTGGAAGAACGGCTGTCAATCTGAGACTCTACTAACTGTCACACCTCCGACCCATCCTTAACAATTGAGTACATTGTCTAATCAATTCATCTAATTTTAGACAATGAAAAAACTACTCATACAACTCTTTTTTCTACCCCTACTTGCACAAGCACAAAGTGGGTGGGACAATGTTCAAATCAAAGTCAACCCGGTTGCGAATAACATCTACTATTTGGAAGGACGAGGTGGAAATATCGGGGTACTCGTTGGGTCTGAAGGTGTATTATTAGTGGACGACCAATTCGCGGTACTCACAGAAAAGATTACGAACGCGGTAAAGGAAATTTCAGATGCACCAATCACCTACATTATAAACACGCACTACCATGGAGACCACATGGGAGGCAATGAGAACTTCAGAAAGCAGAATGTTTCGATATTGGCTCATAAGAATGTGAAAGCCCGCTTGTCGACCACTTTTGAGGATAAGATTCGAAACGTCACCCAAAAAGCAAAACCAGAAGGTGCCTGGCCCACAATGGATATTCCTTTCAATCAGATGGGGTTAAAATTGTATGATGAAGATTTTGAGATCATTCATTTACCAGCAAGTCATACGGATGGAGACATGATGGTGTACTTCAAAAAAGCCAATGTCATACACACAGGAGATGCTTTCGTACGCTACGGATTTCCCTTTATCGACGCTGCTGCCGGCGGCTCTATTGATGGGTTTATTAAAGCACAGGAAACGATCCTTAGTTTAGCTGATGAGAACACCAAGATCATTCCTGGCCATGGTGGAATTTCTTCCATTGAGCACGTAAACGAACTTTTGACCATGCTTAAGGAAACAAGGGAAATCATTGCAGACCATAAGAACAAAGGGGTTGCACTTGAAGATCTTATTCCAATGAACCCGCTAAAAGATTATCACGATCGCTGGAATGGGAGTTTTATCACCACGGATTTGTTTGTGATGCTGGTGTATGAATCTCTTTAATTCAATTAGAAATTACGAATTAAGAATTATTCGTACCATGTGGTAGAGTTCGAGTACGGACTTTAAGGTCCTTATTAGTTAAATGGCTGAATAGTTAAATGGTGGATTGGGACTTCTACTTTCCCACTATTTAACTAACTAACCAGTCAACCATTTAACTAATCCTAGCGATCTTTGATCTCAAATAGCTAAGCTGTGTTCAAACTGGATTTCGACATCCCTCCTTCTGAGACGAAAATTACCTTAAAGGATAAGATCTATCTATCAGGTTCGTGCTTTTCGGATGAGGTTGGGGAGAAATTTTCAACCTACAAATTTGACACACTACATAATCCATTTGGCACGCTCTATAATCCCATTTCAATATTTAAAAGCATCAGTGGATCCTTGAATCCTAAACATCTGGTCGAAAGTCAAGGCGTTCACTATCACTGGGATTGTCATGGAAAGATTTCAGGGCTCAGTAAGGGTGAAGTTGAAACACATGTTCAACTTGTTCAAACTTCTTCAAATACCTTTTTAGAAAATGCAACAATCCTTATACTAACATTGGGAACTTCTTTCGTGTACGAATTGATGGAAACAGGAGAAATTGTTGCGAATTGTCACAAGGTTCCTGGAGATAATTTCACAAAACGTCTTCTCAGCAAAGAAGAGATCATAGCTTCATTTACTGATTTATATTCTACGCTTGATTCGAATTTAAGGATCGTTTTTACGGTCAGTCCAGTTAGACATATCAGAGATGGACTGGTTGAAAACAACTTGAGTAAAGCGATTCTACTTGAAACGGTTCATGAACTAATTAAGACCTATGAAAATGTTCAGTATTTTCCATCGTATGAAATCATGATTGACGAGCTAAGAGATTATCGTTTTTTTAC
>JANQST010000493.1 GCA_028279155.1 Cyclobacteriaceae bacterium | reverse complement strand
ACTTATTTGGAAGCCAAGATTTTCAAGAGTGCTTTGATTGGAACGGAGCATTTGTTGCTGTCAATCCTGAGAGATGAGGACAACCTGGCAACTCAGATACTCGAAAAATTCGAGATCAATTATGATTTGGTGAAGGAGATGCTTGAGTACCAAACGGAAAATCCAACAGCTTCTGCTGATACAGATGATCCCGATGATGAAGGAGATCAGCTATACTCTAGCGGGTCCAGAGGATCAGGTAAATCAATGGGGACTGGGAAAGAGTCGAAGGGAAGCGAAAAATCACGAACTCCTGTTCTGGATAATTTCGGTAGAGATTTGACCAAATTGGCTGAAGAAGACAAGCTTGACCCAATCATTGGTCGGGAAAAAGAAATAGAACGAGTTGCTCAGGTGCTAAGCCGGAGAAAGAAGAACAATCCAATTCTAATTGGGGAGCCAGGAGTTGGTAAAACAGCAATTGCTGAAGGTCTGGCTTTGAGAATCGTTCAGAAGAAAGTTTCAAGAATATTATTTGGGAAAAGGGTAGTTACCCTGGACCTTGCGTCATTGGTCGCTGGTACAAAATACAGAGGTCAGTTTGAAGAACGAATGAAAGCGGTGATGAACGAAATTGAGAAGTCGCCGGAAGTTATTCTCTTCATTGACGAATTGCATACCATCGTTGGTGCTGGAGGAGCATCAGGTTCATTAGATGCTTCAAACATGTTCAAGCCAGCTTTAGCTCGAGGAGAAATCCAATGTATTGGAGCTACAACACTTGACGAATATCGACAATACATTGAAAAAGATGGAGCCTTAGCCAGAAGATTCCAGATGGTAATGGTGGATGCAACATCTCCAGAAGAAACGTTACAGATTCTTCAGAACATCAAAGAAAAATATGAAAGTCATCACCATGTGAATTACACGGATGATGCGGTGAATGCGTGTGTTACGCTCTCTGATAGATATATAAGTGATCGATTTCTACCAGACAAGGCAATAGATGTTTTGGATGAAGCTGGTGCTCGTGTGCACATTAACAATATCAATGTGCCATCCATAATTACGGACTTAGAGGAGCAGATCGAAGATGTGAAGAAAGAAAAGAACCGTGTAGTCAAAAGTCAGAAGTATGAGGAAGCTGCGCAGCTTCGAGATAAAGAGAAAAAATTGATCGCTCAGCTGGAAGATGAAAAAGCGAGATGGGAAGAGGAGACCAAAACAAAGCGATATGAGGTTGGCGAAGACAATGTTGCAGATGTAATCGCAATGATGACGGGCATACCGACTAAGCGAATAGCACAAAACGAAGGCTCTAAACTTCTCAAAATGAATGAGGAGCTAAGCGGTAGTGTGATCGGTCAGGAGGAGGCCATTAAGAAGCTGTCGAAAGCTATTCAACGAACAAGGGTTGGCTTGAAGGATCCAAAGAAACCAATCGGATCTTTTGTGTTCCTTGGTCCAACAGGTGTTGGTAAAACGGAAATGGCCAAAGTGCTTTCTTCATTCTTATTTGACAAGGAAGATTCACTGGTAAGAATCGACATGAGTGAGTACATGGAGAAATTTTCAGTTTCTCGATTGGTTGGAGCGCCTCCGGGATATGTTGGATACGAAGAGGGCGGTCAGCTTACAGAGAAGGTGAGAAGAAAGCCGTACAGCGTTGTTCTCTTAGACGAAATCGAAAAAGCGCATCCGGATGTATTCAACATCCTGCTTCAAGTACTTGACGATGGAGTGTTGACAGATGGATTGGGAAGAAAAGTTGATTTCCGGAATACGATCATAATCATGACTTCCAATATTGGGGTAAGAGATTTGAAGGATTTTGGCGCAGGAATTGGTTTTGCTACTCAAAGCAAGAAGGACAGCATGGACGAGATCATGAAGTCCACCATTCAGAATGCACTGAAGAAAACCTTCAGTCCTGAATTCCTAAATCGACTTGATGATGTTGTCATTTTCAATTCTTTGGAGAAAGAGCACATCTTCCAAATAATCGATATTACACTTCAAAAGCTTTTTGTTAGAATCACTGACCTTGGTTACAAAGTTGAATTGACCAAAAAAGCAAAAGAGTTTTTGGCTGATAAGGGGTACGATCCTCAATACGGCGCAAGACCTCTGGCCAGGGCCATTCAAAAACACCTGGAAGATCCGGTAGCTGAAGAAATATTAAAAGGTGATATCGTAGAAGGAGATACCTTGGTTGCAGAGTGGGATGGAAAAGGAGAAGAACTAACCATTCGACTGAAAAAGAAAAGAGCGAGCAAGACCACTGACAAAAAAGAAGACTAAACAATTGGAGCATCTTCCGGGGATGCTCTTTTTAAAATTTATTTGGTTTATAATATAAACTAATTTATAATTGTTCCGTATAATAAATAAAAATTAAAAATTATGAGCGAAAAAGAATTATCGAAAGATGAGAGCTTGCAGTTGATTTCAGACATGATAACACAAGCAAAGCGGAACCTTGCTCGAGGAGGAAGTTTTTACTTTTTATTATGGGGATGGGTAGTTATGCTTGCTAATTTAGGGCACTACTTCATCTATAAATATGAACTTTACCCGTATCCGTTTATTGTTTGGTCGCTTACCATTCCAGCTTTGATTGCTTCTATGGTTCATGGAGCAAGAAGTAGTAAACGTGCTCAAGTGAAAAGCCATTTAGATAGGATTTATGGGTTGGTATGGCTTGGAGTAATGATTTGCATCGTAATAACCTTAGTTTTTATGAGTAAGGTAAACTACAATGTAAATGCCATCATACTATGTTTTGCTGCTCTTGGAACCTTTATTTCTGGTTGCATGCTGAGGTTCAACCCACTGGTGATGGGAGGCGCTGCTCTTTGGGTAGCTAGTATTATTGCTTTCAATGTTACACCGAATGATCAATACCTTGTAGGGGCAATAGGCATTTTAGCTGGGTATTTGATACCAGGATATTTACTTAAAAAGGTAGAAAGTGAACAAGTTTAAAGAACTCGATCCCTTACTTCATTCACAACTGCGATTAGCTGTGATGTCGTTGTTGATCGGTGTTGATTCTGCTGAGTTCGTTTTTATTAAGGAAAAAACGGGAGCTACAGCTGGCAACCTAAGTGTTCAGCTAGATAAACTTTCAACCGCTGGATACATAAGTGTGACTAAATCATTTAAGGGGAAAAAACCTGTCACAACGTGTAGCATTACAAGAGTTGGGATTAAAGCCTTCGAATCATATGTAAATGCCCTGAAGCAATACATCGAGTAAATTTTTTTGAAGATAAAGTTTATAGAATAAACAAGTTTAAGATGAATATTGTTCACAGTTTTACGGGATTGATCCATTTGATTTCTGCCTTCATGGCACTCCTTTCAGGAAGCCTTGTCTTGGCAAAAAGAAAAGGAACTGCCTGGCATAAGAAGATGGGATATGCTTACGTGGTTTCAATGGCTGTGATGTTAGGAACTTCTTTCATGCTGTATGACCTCTTCGGTAGATGGGGAATTTTCCACTACGGATCTGTAGCTAGCGCCCTTACCCTATTTTTTGGAGTTTACCCATTGCTTAGAAAACAGGGGAACTGGGTCATTTGGCATTTCTCGATGATGTATTGGTCAATTATTGGCTTGTATGCTGCATTCGTGTCAGAAGTATTTACCAGGACCTTGCCTACTCCGTTTTTTACGGGCGTTGGCATTGGAACAGCCCTGATCATGATCGCTGGTGCAATTGGATTTAGAATCTATTCGAAAAAATGGGAAAATCAATTTAAAACTTACAATCAAAAACGTTAATTATGAAAAATATAATTTCAATTCTATTAACTGTTGCCGCGATGATGTCGATGGCGCAGAGTCAAAAGGAGGCTGAGTATGCAGCCTACCTCAAATCAAGTATGGCGCTTTGGAATCGTTGCATTTCTCAGGCAGATAAAACGTATGGATCTCAAAGTTTCGAAAAAGGGATGGCGATGTATGGGTTATTGAACTCAACAATGGCCACCAGGGACAAAGAAACTTTCAATGATAACGTAGATCAAACAATCGATTTGTTCAAAGCTATAATCGAGGAGAAACCGGATTGGGGAGAACCTAAGGCTGCACTGTCGGCCATTTATGGCCTTGTCATAGCGTACAGCCCAATGAAGGGAATGCTCTATGGAGCTAAAAGCTCTTCTCTGGCGGATGAAGCGGTCAATGATCAGGAAGAATCTCCATTTGTGCATAAGGTTTATGGTGGGTCCAAACTTTATACACCTGCTATGTTTGGTGGCGATGCTGATGAAGCGGTAGCTGCTCTGGAAAAAGCTGTTTCCCTCTATGAGAAAAACGGGGAGCTTGAGAACAATTGGCTCTACCTCGAGTCATTGGTTAACCTGTCAATGGCATACCAGAAAGTTGACAAGATTGATATGGCTAAGCAAACCTTGGAAAAGTCACTGGACATAGAACCAGAATACGGGTGGGCTATGGCAATGCTTACATCTCTAAATGAATAATGATGCGGGCGCTGTACATACCCTTACTTCTAATACCGTTCACGCTAATAGGACAACAGACTATTAATGGAAGAATAGTGGACAGGGAAACCGGGGAGGGATTGCTTGGCGCTCACATCTACTTAATGAAAGACTGGAGAAATGGAACGATTGCAGGCACGGATGGATCCTTCACACTTGAGGTGGACCCTTCGGTGCCTGATTCTTTAATTGTGTCTTTCATTGGATTCAGAGAGGTAGTTGTTAGCCTTTCTGAATCCATGACCATTGAAATGGAACCTCAGGAAATTAGTGGTGAGGTTGTAGTGATCACCTCGCTGCGTCCGATTGCTGAGGAATTCAAATACATGAAGATTAACAAGCTTGATATTTACACGAATCCTGCAGCAAGTGCGGATCCAATTTTAGCAGTGAATTCCTTACCCTCTGCTACGACTACTGATGAATCTGCTAACATCAGCCTAAGGGGAAGTAGCCCTATAGAAACAGGAGTTTTTCTTAACAATGTGCCTGTTTATGATGCGGTGAGATACTCGCAATTGAATGGGATTGGGACATTCAGTATTTTCAATACTTCCATTATAAAAGATGTGGTTGTGTTTCCTGGAAATCCTCCACTAGAGTTTGGTAACACTACATCTGGAGTCATTTCACTTTCAACGGATGATCGAGTATTAGAAGATAATGGGAATTCTGTGGTTGTCTCACTTGCAAGTCTTGGAATGACAAGAGATCAGAAAATATCCAAAAACCAGAGTCTCAAATTATTTTCCAATTGGCAACCAAGCGCAGCAATAAAAGCAATTAATGAAACTTCACTCGAATCAATCAAATCATTTGAGTCAGGTGATCTTGGTATTTACTGGTACGGCTCTAATGAAAAACTGAATTGGAAAGTATTGAATTATTCCGTCTTGGAAGGATATGAATTTAATTTTCAGCATGCTAGCTTCAATGGTGTTTTTGACCAAAAAAAGAAACGTAGTTTCTTGATTTCCACTGTGGAGAAGCCAATTTGGAACGGAACATTGAGTTTGAACAATGGGCTGAGCACAAGTGATGGTGATTACAAATACTCCAATGTTCAATTCAATGTCAAGCAAAAAGACCTTTTCGGAGGCATCAATTATCTCAGAGCAACTCCCAATGTTAGTTTCAAGGCAGGCATGAGCTACGACTTAAGGAATTCTGAGGTAGATGGTACTTTTCATGAGTTCTCTTATGCGCTTGGACCAAACCATCCAACCATAACTGTTAATGAATCAGGCAATACCAAGACACTTGAGACCTTTACCTATTTGAAATATGCGGCATCTGAAGAAATAACAATTGGTGCAGGTCTGCGAAAGAATATTCCAACTCAAAATCAAAAGAACTATTTAAGCCGACAACTCAATTTTGCCTATTCAGTCCAATCCTGGTTGGTGACAGCCGGTATAGGAAGGTATTTCAAAAACGGGATGAGGGAAAATACAGGTGAGCTTTTCACCTCGCAAAGTGATCAGGTTTCTTTGGATGTCAAATATGAACAACAAGATCTGAATGCAACATTTTCATTATTTCGCAAAAACAGTCTTGTCGACAATGATGGATATAGTGTGAATGGTGCGGAACTATTTGTCGATTATCAATTTTCAGGAAAGTTCAGAATGTCAAGCTCATTCACATGGCTAGATGCAATGACTGACAATGAAGAAAGTTACCAATACGACTTGAATTATTTTATCAGAGGAAATGCAAGCTACTCTCCGGGAAGGTTTTGGACGATAGAAGGAATCTTGGTTGCTCGTCAAGGGCTTTCCTATTCACCAGTAGAGGGAGCCACTTTTAATGCTGCTGTTGATGCATTTGAGCCAAGCTATTCGAGCCAAGATCTAAGACTTCCGGGCTACTCAAGTTTTGGACTTTCAGTGAGTAAAATGCTACCAATTTCTGAAAAAGTAAATGTTATTGCATTCGCGAGTGTCAACAATGTACTTAACAGGGAGAATTTGAGAGATTTCGAATACAATTTTGACTACTCGATTCAGTCAGAGTCTTTGTACTCACAAAGAACATCTTATTTCGGAGCTGTAATTAGTTTTTAGTACCCACCCAGATATTTTCTGAGCAACCACTCAGATGAAAACAAAAGCAGTACGATTAGTAGCATCCATTTGCTTTGGATTAAAGGAAAGTAACTTTCAGAACTTCGTACAATGCTCCTAAAGTCTTGTGCTTTGATTTTATTCACAACCTGGTCAACATTGGAATAATGTGTGTATTCTCCACCTGTACGTAATGATAGATTTTTAAGAAGATTATGATCTGCAGTCAGGTTAAGATATTCTCTGTTGATTTCCTCAACCAGGAATTGACCTCTATCCCTAAAGGTTTTATCACCTACTCTAACAGATGCATTGTAAGTATAGATTCCACCTTGAAGTGATGGGACACTAAAAGATGAGTTAAACTCAGAATCAATGAATTCATAGTCTTGTGACTCACCACCTGGTGAAGTGATAGTAAGAGCAATCCGGTTTCCATAGATGCGCTCATAGATATCATTATATACTTCAGAATCGAAAAAGATGGATTGAAGATTGGAGAAGTTGTTGCCTCGACTTCTGAATCGAAATTGTTGTTTGTCATTTTTCACACTCAGATACTGGACTGTCTTAGTTACGATATTTGAGAAAAGATCTGAATTCCCATTAATTGCTGACTCCTGGAGTTTCCATTTCCAGATGTTTTGTCCTGCCAGAATTGCCCCTTTCTGGGTGCCATCATCAAAAAAAGTGAACAAAGGTTTTTTGGTTGCTATACTTCCTACTCGCTGGAACAATAGCGTCTCAGTTGGACCGCTCAATGTATATTCTCCAAATGGAATTGAAATAGGTGGGTAATCATCAAAGGCACCCCGATTGTCAGGCAAGCTAAACTTGCTAAATGCCTGGTTAAAACTTGCCGTAACATTATCCGTTTGGGATCCTCTTCTTCTAATGTTTATGAATGGGACTGAATTATTCAATCTATTCAGTGAGCTCTGATCTCCTAATATATACCATATGCCAGGTTGTTCTTTTGGCTGAAAGCGCAATCGCCCTTCAAAGGCTCCATGATAAATCACCACATCATAAATATCAGTTGGCTGTTCATTGTCGAGACTTGGCACATAGAGGTCTACCTGGTAATTGTCTGTGCTAGTCAAGACGGTTCGGATGGCTTTAATGTCGGGGTGGGGTGCACTTCCTACAATCAATACTTTCTGACGTCCATCTATCACCTCCATGAAAATCGAAGAGCTGTTATTTT
>JANQST010000491.1 GCA_028279155.1 Cyclobacteriaceae bacterium | reverse complement strand
GCGCTCATCAAACGGACCTCCTCCGACGGGGAAACTATTCAACGAGCAACCGAGCACGCCATTGGCAAGTATCACTTTGATTTTACCAACCAGGCACTCAGCTTCAATGGTGAGTTACAACGACTCACGGAAAAAGAAGCCAAAATATTGCTACTCCTGTGCGAACATAAAAACGTAGTACTGGACCGAAACAAGGCACTCAAAACTGTCTGGGGTGAAAGTGATTTCTTTAACCGCAAAAGTATGGACGTGTTCATCCACAAGCTGCGACGCTACCTCAAAAAAGACCCTTCCGTACAGATCATCAATGTGCATGGCAAGGGGTTTATCTTGGAAGGGTGATAAGTTCTTATTCTGCTTAACCTCCAATGTTTTTCTAAAATCGGGAATTCCCATTTGCAGCACAAAATAGCTGCTTATCGGGAACTGATGATTATTATCCCGCTATATGTGGTCTACAAACAGGACATTTTTTAAATTACTGTTACATACTAGTTAGTTGCATGATAGGAAGTAAATTCTATGGAAAAGATAAAAGTTTTTCTTGCTTCATCTTCAGAACTTGAGAAAGACAGAGCTGATTTTGAAACATTCATTGGCAGGCAAAATAAAGTTCTTATTGATCAAAATGTTTTCATCGAATTAATTATTTGGGAAGACTTCATTGATACGATATCAAAAACGAGATTACAAGATGAATACAACAAAGCCATTGAAAAATCTGATATATTCATCATGCTCTTCTTTACAAAAGTTGGAATGTATACAAAAAAAGAGTTTCTAACCGCATACAACAGGTTCAAAAGACACGGCAAGCCTCTGATTTATACTTATTTTAAGAATGCTGAAATTAACTCAGGAACATTAAATAGAAATAATGCTATAAGTCTATGGGATTTTCAAGATAAGCTTAAAGAGTTAGGACATTTTGTGACTAATTATGATAGTGTTGATTCCCTTAAATTCCACTTTCAGAGCCAGCTTCAAAAGCTAGACTATCTAAAGAAAGATGAAATAGACACAAGTAATATCGTTACTACCTCTAAGAAGAATCAAAGTGTTCACATCAAATTTTTAAATGACTTACATCCATCTGATATTTCAATTAAAAAACTAACTACAGTTAATCTGGATGCAATCGAAATACTAATAAAATGGCCAAAAGTATTAAGTGAATCCTTCGAAAACATGAAAGGACTAATTCAGGATGCCGAAGAATTCGATGATCCGAATTCAACTTTTTATGGCTGTGAGGAAGCAGCGGTTAATTCATTTTACGATAGTGCACTGTCATCTAGAAAAAGCATAATTAAAATATTAGAAAATGCGCCAAAGAGAGTTAAAAAACTGGTTAAAGGGATGAATGGTTATTGGGGAACATTTTCAAACTACAGCAAACAAATAGATAGTATTAGAAATTATCTGATTCTAACAAATCTTGAAATGCAAGCTAGATTGGCTTATACTTTGAGTCACATTTGGATTAAGGAAAAGTTCTTTCCCTCTGAATTTGGACAGATAATGGAGTATAATGAGAAAAAAGAAAACGCAATTCAAAGAATATTCTCTTTGGACGAAGAGGTTTTTTGGGCTGATGTATCTTATGTTTCTAAGAACTATATAAACTCATATATCTGGGGAAAAAAAGGACATATTATACAAGCTTATAATACTCCTGATGGAAAAGCTGTCATAAGCCCTTGGTTCGCAAATTATGTAATTCCTCAAATCGAATTTATTTTAACTGAAGCCCCTTCGGATACTATAATTCAATATAGGGAGCTTATTGAAATAAGGAAGATCAGAGATAATAACTTTGTTGAATACTATGGAGAAAGCCACTAACAAGCAATAAGCTCAATGAGCAAACTGATCTATAGGCAATTTTCAGTGCGAAATAGTAACTTTAGACACTTTGAAAGGATATGCTCACTGAGCTTATCTAGACGTTAAATGCCACCGCATTTCATAGCAGGGTGATCTATTAACATCCAAAAGTTCTTGTACTGAGATGTTTAATCCCTTAGCGATCTTGATTAATGTCAACAGTCGCGGGTTTGTCTTACCAGATTCAATCTTATAAAGTTGAGTACGACCAATATCACAGTAGAACGCAAAAGCCTTTTGATCAAGAGATTTTTTCCTCTCTTAGCTTCTTGATTTTGACTCCCAAATCCGCAAGATATTCTTCTTCCGTGTTCACTATTGCGAATATGAAATTTTCTTTTTTTCATTGTGTTCACTATAATGAACACATATAATGACAGACCTCAACAGCATTCTACTGTCTGAAAAGTCCATCTCCGCTCTTGACGATTTCGTTGGACTGGTAACAATTCCAAAATTCAAGCGGCAACTGAGAAGTTTGTTTTTTTATTACTTGGCGGAGGAGCTGAAGCACTAGCTCCTGATTATGGTGACTTCATTGAAGACATGAAGTTTTTGTTTGATTTCTTGGATGATGTTGAGGATGATCTAAGTGGCTAAGGCTAATTTTCGCAGATACTGTTGCCACAGGATTGCGGAATTGTTACTTTAGTTTGGACCACTAAAGTTTTAGACACAAAACTATGATTACCGAGGAACAATATAATTTTTTCAAATCACAGTATGAGCGTGAAAATAAGCGTGAGGATGACCTAATGAAAAAATCCCAAATCTATCTTTCAATAGAAACATTTGTTCTAACCGCACTTTTTTTTAAGGTCAAGGATTTGGCTGAAATACTCGGTACTAGCTTAGCTCTTAAAGCTCTTTACATAAGCTCAATATCATTTATCTTCCTTGCACTTCTTTCTACAGTCTTATCCATAAAAATCTACAGGTATGAAAGAGTACAGAATTCGAAAAATGTATTGAAACAATTCGGTAAGAATAAAATGGAAAATGGTGATTTTTTTTTGAGAAGAATTATCGATTACTCTGTAGCAACCGAACGAAATGTTATAGTTAACGACAAGAAGGTTAACTTCTTAGAATTATCCGTTATCTTTATACTTATTGGATTTCTGTTTTCATTAACATTCTTAATTATTTATGCACTATGATATCAGAAGAAGAAAATAAAAATATTGAGTCAGATGAGGGTTCTTTAAAGGAGAAAGCAGAAGAACTATTAAACGATAGAGAAGACGAAGAAATAACTGTGAAGCGACTGACAAGTGATCCCTCTGAGGAAAAAGCTAACATTGAAAACTTAAAGAAGCTTGCAAAAAAATTCCTTGATGATAGAGAGGGTAGATCTTTTGGATCCAAGTAAGATCTAACCGCAACCGCTAAAGTGCATATATCTGCCTGCTTTAGCTACTCTCATGCTACAGAACCACGAATCTCCTCCAACACTGACCGAAGCTTTAGCGAAGGCCGGTTTGGATCATTCATCTCCTACTTTAGGTTTTCTATCATCATCTCTCCTTACAGCTTTCTGGACTTACATACCGCAGTTTCTTGTCCAACGTGTTGTAAGTGGGTCGCAGCTTTACTAGCTTAGTTTGCATCAGCTACGGGCAGACATACGCTCCCTAGCTGGGACGTTGTGCTGCATATATGCATACGAGTTATCGCCTTATATAGATGATAGAAGAAATAAAAGTTCGAAGTTTTTCACACTTTATCTCGCTAATTGAAGACGATACAGAATTCGATTTAGACAACAAGCTTGTCGGTGTAACAATTTACCGTGGGCAGAATTGTGATAAGCCACTGCTGCCAAAAATTGGCAGACACAAAAAATCGGCTAACGAACTTCTTGATATCGAAGATTTAATGTTTGAAGAGTTTGCAAAAAGATGTCAACCATTTTTAGGATTTGAACCTGAAAACGACTGGGATTATCTGGCAACGGCACAACATTTTGGATTACCCACAAGATTATTGGACTGGACAGAAAACCCCCTTGTTGCACTTTGGTTTGTAGTATCTAACGGTACCATTGAAGGAGATGAGGGTGTTTTATGGGTTTTTGATGTTGATGAAGAAAATTTGGTAGTTGACTTTGAAGTAGACCCTTTCGAAATTAAAGGAACTAAAGTCTTTGACCCATATCATTTCAATAGGCGAATTACAAGCCAATCGGGGTGGTTCTCAGTTCATCAACTGAAGGAAAATTCAAAAAAATCTTTCGTGCCCTTAGAATTGAACAAGCGTTATTCAGAGCAACTTCGGAAAATCAAGGTTCCAAACAACTTCTTTGAGGAATTTCGATTGAAGCTTAACAAGATGGGCATTAATAAGGCGACCATTTTTTCAGACCTAGACGGGCTTTGTGCTCATTTGAATTGGAAATACTTTAACAAATGAGTGCAGCACAACAAGCAATATGCTCAATGAGCAAACTGATCTATAAGCAATTTAGTGCGAAACAATAACTTTAGAGTCACTTTGAATGGATATGCTCACTGAGCTTATCTGGACTTTAGCGATAATCCCTCCCATGAGAACAATCATAACCTTACTCTTCACCTTTTGCCTTTTCTGGACTAACGCTCAAGAATATCTCATTGATTTTAGAGTCAAAAAACTTCAATACCAAGAGGATTCCATTGTTTATGAAGTAGCAAGAGAACTTCAAATATTAACTGATAAGACATCTGAGATCATTAAACTTGGTGAGGTAGGTGGACAAGAGATTGGAGTACAACTTGAAATCTTAACAAGTGAACTTGAAGAAGAATCAAGCCACATATTAGGCAAGGTCTATTATCATCGGGAATCTGAAAACTCAGACTGGCTTAAAATAACAGGCTACGCTCATAGTCGAACTGGAGTGAATAACATTGACTCTAGAGTTGAGGCTGAGCAAAAAAGAGTAGAGAGAATAAAGAATGCTCCGAACGAACGACTAAGAAAGATGTTCTCACAAATGAACTCTGACTCTTCTGGCAATCCAGGAAATCCTGAGTATTTTAAAATCGACTACCTTCTATTCGTATATCTGAACGAATGAATATCGCTAACAGACGATATGTACGCATGGCCTTACTTAGCCATGCGACAATTGAGAAGTTTGCTTCTTTATTACTTATCATAGGAGTCAGAGGAACTAGCTCCTGATTTTGGACACTTCATTGAGGATATAAAGTTCTTGTTCGACTTTCTTGATGTTGTTGAGGATGAAAAAAATCTAAAGGAGTAATTTTCACACATACTGTTGTTGTTATGTCCCCGCTTTGCTATGTTTAATTAACATTGATGTTCCCACTAATATCTATTGTCACCACTTAAACTAAAATTATGCCTCATAGCCATGGTTCAACTTTGCCAGTCTCGTCTGTACCTGACTTACTGAAAACAGTAATCCAATTTCCAAATTTCAAATATGCAAGAGGCGAATCTAAAGAGTATCCCACAGCCTTTCTACCCAAAGTTTGGAGAGGAGATTCAACCCATTTCGACAAGACTCCAGTAAACGAAAACTCACTCTTCACAGTGGGAGAAATAAAGATTCTTAAAGATTGCCAAGCGGATTTCCTGAATGGAAAGCTAACAGATCCTTATTTCGAAAGATTTATTGGGGATCCAAAGAAAGAGATTGACATTGAAAATGAGGACCTTTTACATTGGACAGCTCTTGCACAACACTATGGGATGCCTACTAGACTCGTTGATATAACTAGCGATCTTCTTGCTGCGTTGTACTTTGCCGCAAATTCAAATCCAGAAGAAAGTGGATTTGTGTACTATTTTAGGCAAAATTTTAACGAATTACATTTAAGTGAAAAAGTAGAAAGAGGGAGCTCATTTTTTGATATTGAAACGGTAGCAACGGATGTTCTTGACAAGTACCCTGCAACTCCTGCTGATAATACAACCTCTATTATCAAGCCATCTTATCCTAACGCTAGAATAGAAGCACAAAAAGGTGCATTTTGTTTTACAAAAGGCATTGACATAACTGCATATGCTGGAGGATACCTAATTGCTGAGATTCCTGCTGGCGACAAAGCACAAATAATTCAAGATTTAGATCGTATTGGCTACAACGAGAATACACTGTTTCCGGGCAATTACGAATACTAGCAACTAGATCAAGCTGAACAATGAGTAAAAAAGGGAGGGATTTTGAAAAGACGATATGGTTAATTCCGGAAGCTCTTAAAGAATCCCCTGAAACAAAAATCTATAGTAACCTTCCCTCTCTAGCGCGGATCTGCCAGCGTTGGTTCTGTGACGGAGAGATCCGTGTTATATTCTTCATTAATTATAAGCACGGAAGTAACTTCCGCGCTAGATTGGTGTTCTAGATATTCGTAAAAAAATATTGTGAGAAAAGGGTATTTAGCTATCAGTTATTCGAACAGAAAATTCTTCGATAATGAAATTGAAAGTCTGAAAAGCCTATTCAAAAAGAAGAATATGGAGCTATTCGTTTTTGTAGATAAATACAATTTTGAATCCGATCAAGAAAAGGAAATGATGGAAACAGCGTTTAACGAGATTGATAATTCTGACTTTCTTATCGCTGAGTTAACGACAAAATCGATTGGAGTTGGGATTGAAATTGGCTATACCTTTGCGAAGAAAATGCCCATCATTTATCTAAGAAAAAAGAATGCAGCATATTCAACTACAGCTTCAGGAAGTTCAAATTACATCATGGAATATGAAAACGAATTCGATTTGAATGAATCAATGGAAAAGTTATTAAATCAACTTCATAAAAAAACTCCACTCTAGCAGATCTTCCTACCTTGGTTATGCTACAGTGAGATCCGAGTTAAATTCATCAAAACTTCTCCTCTATATACTTTTCAACATCCTCCTTCAATTGGATTTGCTCCTCATCTAGTGTCTTTAGAGCCATCATGAAATTATTGACTTTGGTTCGACAGGTGTTATAATAAGTCCTCCTATTTTCTTCCTTGACCTCCAGGTAGTCAAAATAAGTCTTTTCAAAACCAAGGATGTTTTGCTGGAGTTTGTAACAAAAGCTAATGTCTCTTGCCAACTGAAATTCCACATCACTCAGCACGCCTATAGATATAGCTAAGTCCATACCTGAATCCTGGAATAACAGCTTTGAAATAGTTAGCACAATATTGACCTGATCCGAATTTTCAGTCTCGAGTAACAACAAAACCGAGTCATATTGCTGGAGCAACAACTCGTTGGCCTGAATGGCTCCTTTCACATAGAAGTTATTGTTTTCGATTTCAGAAACCACTGTCTCAAGAACAAGCTTCTCTTTTTCAAGACTCTTCCTGTTTTCAGACCATTTGTTAATCCCAAAAGCGATAGAGATACCAACTATTACAATACTAAGCTCACGGATGTATGCTAAGAATTTATTTTCCATGCCCGAATTTATTCTTAGATGACTGAATGCCTGTCAAAGTTTTATACTAAAGGCATTTTGAGTCTTACGTTTACTAGCTTAGTTATTCAGTAGCAAAACATGACTGGAAAAAACAAAGTTTTCATCGCAACAAGCCTTGATGGCTATATCGCCGATAAGAATGGGGAAATAGATTGGCTCCATTCCATTCCCAACCCGGACAATCTTGACTTAGGGTATGGTGAATTCACTTCTCAAATCGACGCGTTGGTCATGGGCAGAACAACCTTTGAAACAGTTTGTGGATTTGACATGGAATGGCCCTATGAAAAACCCGTTTTCGTACTCAGCAACAGTCTGAATACTATTCCGGATGAGTACAAGGGAAAAGTTGAGCTTGTAAAAGGTGATCTCAAAAAAGTAATTGAAGAAATTCATTCCAAAGGATTCAACAACCTGTACATCGACGGAGGCAAAACCATTCAAAGCTTTTTGAAGGAAGACCTAATAGATGAAATGATTATCACCATAATTCCATATTTGTTGGTAGCGGATTTTCATTGTTTGGCGACCTCCCCAGTCGATTGGAATTTGAATGCGTGGACACGAAACTTTTTTTAGGAAGTGTGGTTCAAAATCGATTCGTAAGAAATAGATAAGATTATCAACTAACTATATACAATCCATTACTTCTCTATTAACCAGAAATCATTTGATACGTTAGGAACATAGTTTAGAATGGAAGCAAATAGAATTTCAAACTTTCTGGGTGAAACATCCAACAAATTTCATCATGACCTATTTACGGTTTCTATCGTAGATTACCATGAAAGAGTATCAGAAGATTGGCATTACCATGAGAACATTCATTTGTCATCTATCTTGGTTGGAGGAAATAGAGAATCTAGGAAAGATGATGAAATAATAGTTGAACCTGGCAGAGTCATGACCTATAGGGAAGGTGAAATCCACAGAAACAGGAACACAGTTCACCCATCCAAGAACCTGAATATCGAATTAAGCACTGATTTTTTTAATGATGAGTTTAACTTTTCAAATTTCGAGTTGAGCCATACTTCCTATTTATCAATACTCAAGATTTATCACGAACTCCAGATAAACGACATTTATACCAGTCATTCAATCCCTCAACTCATTGAATCATTTTTTTTCAAAAATGACGCTACAAAGGTCCCTGATTGGATTGAGACACTAAAAATCCTTTTAAATGATCGATGGCGTGAATTTATTCCGTTGGAAGATATTTCATCGGAGTTAGGCTTGCATCCGGTTTCAATCTCAAAGGGTTTTGCTAAACATTCAGGTTATACCATTGCAGATTGGATGCGAATAATTAAAGTTAAGCAGGCCGTATTTATGGTATTGAATTCTTCTTTATCGCTTACCGAGATTGCCTATAAATGTGGCTTGTCAGATCAAAGTCATATGAATCGCTTATTTAGGCATTACATTGGCTTTAGTCCAAAAAAACTTAGGCGAATTCGACTCAATTAATATCGAGGCTAATTTCATTCTATTTTTTAGTTAAAGGGATTCATTCATTTGCATCAAAAAAGGTACAAAATGAAAAAGTATTGGCTTCCATTGATTTTATTTTTCATAACAATCCACGTTTTTGCTCAGCAATCATCGTATGAAAATCAGCGTGATGAATTTCTTAAAGACATGGTGTTGAGTTTTAAAACAGAATTTCTTTGGGAAGAAAAAGGAAAGCAGATTGCAAAAAAACTTCAAATCAAAATCGACAATGGCGATTACGCAAAACTCGCCTCAGCAGAATTATTTGTAGAAACTTTCAATCGAGATCTTTTCGTTCTTTCAAATGATAGACATCTGACCGTCGACTTGTTTTTGCCAAAGGCAGAAAAAGAGATGGTAACTACACCGGAAAAAAATTCACTATTCGCTGTAGAGGACCTGGAGGATGGTTTGTATTACCTAAAATTTGATGTTTTCCCAGAGTTGAATGAAGATCTAAAAGTAGAAATCGAAGAAATCATGTCTTCATTTAAAGAACCTGAAACAATAGTTATTGATTTAAGGAACAACAGTGGTGGTTCAGATGAAACTGTCAATCATCTGGCTGGATACTTTTTTAATGAAAAAACCAAACTTGCAACAAGTTATAAATGGAATGAAAAGCCACAAGGAATTTGGACGATTCCAAAAAACTCATTTGAAGCTATCGCAAAGGCCAAGGTCATTATTTTGACCAGCAATGCTACATTTTCAGCAGCTGAGGCATTTACTCAAAGGCTCCAGTTGCTTAAAAGAGCTATTGTAATTGGCGAAGAAACACCAGGAGCCGGACACAGAACCGCAACCTATCTAATGAGTGACATTTTTCTTTTGCACTGGCCTTATGAACGGTCAGAGCATGTCTACCAGAAGAAAGATCTAGAGGGAGTCGGTGTTATACCTGATCACT
>JANQST010000484.1 GCA_028279155.1 Cyclobacteriaceae bacterium | reverse complement strand
GAAAAGACATAGCGTGTTATTCATGACAGATGCCACCCAGGCAGTTGGGAAAATTCCTGTCAATGTGAAAGAGTTAGGTATTGATCTTATGTCATTTTCGGCACATAAGCTTTACGGTCCCAAGGGAGCAGGAGCATTGTATGTCAAAAGCAAAGTCAAAATAGGATCACAAATGGATGGTGGTGGGCACGAGCGAGGAATGCGCTCCGGTACACTGAATGTTCCCGGAATCGTTGGCATGGGGAAGGCATGCGAAATTTGTCAGCAACAAATGCGGGAGGATGAGACAAGACTTGGGAGATTACGTGATAAGCTGGAGCAGCAGTTGTTGGAAATTCCGAATGTCAAAAGAAATGGGCATCAGGACAGGCGACTGTCCCATGTCAGCAACCTTTCGTTTGAGGGACTTGATGGTGAGAAACTGCTCCTCTTCTTGAATGAAATAGCCGTTTCTCAAGGATCAGCCTGTACTTCAGCGACCGTTGAACCTTCGCATGTTCTAAAGGGGATGGGCGTTTCTGATGAACTGGCATTTGCCTCACTTCGTTTTGGGTTAGGTAGATTCACAACCGAAGAAGAAATAGATTTTGCCATTGAGAAAGTCAAGAATGCAGTCCAACAATTAAGTCATTGATGCGAGAGATCAAAGCCATTATAGATTCATATGACCAGGTGGTCAAGGCAGGGAAAAAGGCAGTGCTTGCCACAGTTGTTCATGTTGAAGGCTCGTCTTATCGCAGACCAAGTGCCAGAATGCTGGTAGATGAAAACGGGATCACCACAGGAGCAATAAGTGGAGGGTGTTTAGAAGGCGATGCTTTACGGAAGGCCTTGTATGCATTGGTTCAGGACAAAAATACCCTGGTTTCATACGACACCAGCGATGAAGAAGATGCGATCGTTGGGGCGCAGCTTGGTTGCAGTGGTGTTATCCAGGTGCTATTTGAGCCCATTGAGGAGAACAATCCAATTAATCCAATCAATCTTCTCAGAAGTGCCGTTGAGAATAGAAAAGCGTGTGTGCTCATTTCACTTTTTAGTTTACAAAACAAAAAGGGTGATCACCCAGGTACCTCCATGTTGATAGGAGATGATACCATAGGATCTATACCGAATGGCAAAATGTCAGATCGGATCTTGGCTGATGCAAGGGACGTTAAAAATGCCAGAACTTCGCTTTTCCGTGAATACGTTGATGGTGACGCAAAACAAAACGTATTCATTGAGTACTACGCTCCACCGGTTTCGCTCGTAATCGTTGGCGCCGGTAATGACGTTCAGGGATTGGCACAAATAGCGGAGACGCTAGGCTGGAATATTTATGTGGTAGATGGCCGGCCTACTCATGCGAAAAAGGAACGATTTGTATCTTCCTGCCAGGTGATCGTTTCCAAACCAGAAGAAGCTTTGCAGCATATTCCTATTGATGATCAAACAGCCTTTGTGCTGTTGACACACAATTACAATTACGATCTTGCTGTTTTGAAGTGCCTCCTGGATCATGAACAAATTCCGTACATCGGGATTTTAGGACCTAAGAAGAAATTCAATCGAATGCTCGGAGATCTGAAAGATTTAGGAAATCTCCCCGATGCGAAGCAAATGTCAAAGATCTACGCACCCGTGGGATTGGAAATAGGAGCGGAGACCCCGGAAGAAATTGCCATTTCCATTCTTTCAGAAATAAAAGCCGTTTTATCAGGCCTGGAAGGTCACTCCCTGCGAGACAAGAATGAGCCCATTCATTCGAAGGATAACACTCAATTTGATACTGTACATCTATGAGTACGGGATTGATCATACTAGCCGCAGGCGCTTCCACCCGGCTGGGCCGACCAAAGCAGTTGCTGGAATATCGGGAAAAACCTTTGCTGCAGCATACCATTGATCTTGCAGCTGAACTTCGTAGTGATTCTTCAGTTGTAGTATTAGGAGCTCATGCCAAAGAGATTAAAGAGAAGATTGATCCGTCAAAGCTAGACATCATAATGAATGACCTGTGGGAAGAGGGCATGGCCAGTTCTATCCGCTTAGGCCTTTCTCATCTTGGACGGCAAGATTCCAGGCTGGAACACGTGCTGATTCTGCTCTCGGATCAACCCTATCTCACCATTGATGTGCTGAAAGAGCTATTAAAACTTCAGGCTGACACTAAATCTATTGTTGCTTGTGAGTACAACAACCAGGTAGGTGTACCGGCAGTTTTTTCTCATCACTTCTTCGAGGACCTGATGCGGCTTAAGGGTGACAAGGGAGCACGAGGCATCATTACGAAAAACCTAGATTTCGTTTCGACTGTTCCGTTCGTTGGGGGCGAGATTGATGTGGATACGGAGGAGGATTATAGGGGTTTGGCTTAATCTATCCCGATTTCTGAATTCTTAGTCGGATTGCCTCCGCAACAAAATTATTAAGGGATGTTTTAGCTTCTTTGGCAAGTAATGCAGCTTTTTGGTGCAACGCTGGAGAGACTCGAACATTAAAGCTACCCTTAAATGGTTTCTCGGGCTCCCGGTTGTTTTCTTCGCAATCCAGTAGATATCCATCGATTGTGGTTTGAAAATCTTCTTCAAGAGACTTCCCGGTCTCGCCTTCATACGAAATGAGGCTTTTGATTCCGAGTACTTTCCCGTAAAGAAGACCATCCTCAGCGCTATATTCAATTGTGCCTGTATATCCTTTGTATTCCAAATTTTTCATAGATCTAAGGTTTCTTTTATTTGTTTCATTTGATACAACTTCAAAATTCCATTTGGGTGAGGTTTGTGAAGCCTGATTTGTTCGCCATTTGAGTTCTCAAACTTTACCCGGGAACCTGATGTTTTGCCTTTTGAATCCTCCAGATAATCAAAGTGACGAAGAAGTGTTACCAATTAGGAGTATTGAAAATCAGAAGGTAAACTCAGGAAGCGTTTTATCAATTTTTCCTTCTTAGACATAAACTTAATGCAACTATATTTAGTTGCAAAATGGTTTGATTTTCATTAAAAAAGTTATAGAATGATCGACACGGAGTATACAGTTGTTCAACGTCTCTAGAGTGGAGGTTCGACTGTTTGAAAAGACCTAAATTTTTTTGGCATCCAATTTGGTAAGTACCGATCATGAAATTCACCAAACTAATCTCTTTTTGCCTCCTTGTCTTTTCGCTAAAAATTGATGCGCAAGAGACCAATAAAATCGAACAGGTAGAATCCGGGTTGATTATGCCCAAAACTTACCCCGCAGGAACTACGAAACCCACGGACATCCAAACGCAATTGGAGAACTATAAAATAGCTGGGGCAAGTGTTGCTGTCATTGATAACTATCAAATTGACTGGTCAAAAGGATATGGATTTCGGGATAAGAACTCTTCTGAATCTGTGACCACCCAGACCTTATTCCAGTGTGCTTCCATAGGAAAGGTTATTACCACCCTTGCTGTTTTGAAAATGGTTGAGGAGGGGAAGGTAACTTTCGATAGCAAGGTCAATGATCTATTAAGTGAATGGAAGCTTGACCATGGAACGTTTGAAGAAACACAAGTCACGTTAAGGCATTTATTAACCCATAGCGCCGGACTCACTGACGGATACGGGTTCCCAGGATACGGACCTCAAGATCAAATCCCAACATTGGCAATGATCCTCAGTGGCGAGGAGCCATCAAATGTCAAAAAGCAGCTAGAAGTGCGTTCAGTACCAGGAACAAGGGAAAAATATTCAGGTGCCGGGTATGTGATCATTCAAATGCTGATTGAGGAAGTGACGGGTCAAACGTTTGCATCCTATGTGTCGAATACAATCTTCGATCTGATTGGAATGAATAATACCACCTATGACAATAAACCAGATCAAAATCTTGGTAAGGAGATCGCTGTAGGCTATGACGGGAAGGGGAACGCACTAAAAAACCGAAAGTACAACATTTACCCGGAGAAGGCCGCGGCAGGGCCATGGACCACAGCGGAGGACCTGGCAAGATTGGTAATAGAAATTCAAAAGAGCTACAATGGCGATGGCCTGATTGACCGGGGGTCGTTGAAGGAATTGCTTACTCCTCAAATCAACAATAAAGGTCTGGGCGTGAATATAAAAGGCTTAAAACCCGAGGCCTTTTGGCATGCGGGAAATAACCTGGGATACACGGGGGTGCTTTATGGATTGATAACTTCGGGAAAGGGTGCTATTGTGCTGACTAACTCGGATCGGGGAGAAAAATTTGTGCAGGAATTCATTACGAGTGTAGCCAACGCCTATGATTGGCCTGTGATGCAATCCTATGAAATTTTGGATAATCCTTCATTAGATGCATTTACTGGGAAATATGAAAACAAGGACGGTCAGGTGCTGTACATTGGAACTGACAAGAGTGGGGTATTTCTGCGCAGAGAAAAACCGAAGGGGAAGATTCGATTGCAACGAATAGAAGAAAATCGCTATACGGTGAATGATGCTCAGGATTACCTGGCGATTTCTTTTGAGGAAAACGAAAATGGGATCATGAAATTGATTTTTGTTCAAAGTCCTAATGTGAACCTTGAGCTTGAAAAGGTTGAGTAGTTCAGGATGGTTTCCTAGTCCAAACATCAACCACTCATTCCTGCAAGACTTTTAAGCGTCCTGCACGACCCTGACCCCTTCCCGGGAGACTTTTGCCCCTTCCCGGGAGACCTGGACAGCTTCCCGGGTAAGTTTTTTCAATCTCTGCCAAATTTTATTCTGTCTCGGGTGAATTTCATGCTTCCCCGGCGAATTTTATTTGGTCCCCAATGACTTTGACCCTTTCCCCAGTGAATTTTAAGCGTCCCCAGTGACTTTGAGGCCGTCCCCGGAGTGGGGAATGGATTTATTGCTTTGGCTTTTAACTCACCCAAATTGCTTCGCAATTCCCCTCTCTTTTAAGAGAGGGGTCAGGGGAGAGTTCTTTTACTTCTTGTGTCTTTTGTGAATTCCCGGTGTTCTTTGTGGTAAAAACTTTCGCTAAAACAAATACACTCTATACACTTCACCCTTCTTAAAATGACTCTGATCCGCCGGCAATTCAATAAACCCATCCGCTTTGGATAAACTGACCAAATCTCCAGAACCATTTCCACGGAGGGATTTGGCTTTAACTGTGCCTTGCTCATAGGATAAGGCAACGTGAACGAAAAAGGTCAGCTCCTTTGGAAAGTGAATGTCTTCGGTTAATTGGGCATGAATGGCATTTGATGGAAGACCCAAAGAACGATTGAGCCAATGCCTGCAGTAGACGGTGTAGCAAGCGATGGTAGAAACCGGGTTGCCTGGGAAGCCAAAGACCGTGACTCTGTCGTTACTACCGAACCAAAGAGGCTTTCCGGGACGCTGTTTGATCCGATGAAAATGTTTTTTTACCCCATGACTTTCGAGTGCCTCCGGAATAAAATCCCGTTTCCCCTTTGAAACGCCACCACTTAATAGAATAAGATTGAAATCGTTTAGTATCCGATCCAATGCTTTCTTGATCTCCTCAAGCTCATCGTTGATGTGGAAGAGTTCAAATTCCAGGCCCTGATCCCTGAGTAAGGAACATAGGGTATACACATTCGACTTGCGGATTTGATGTGGCAATGGCTTTTCTTCAGGTTCTACTAACTCGTCACCGGTTGAAATGATGGCTACTTTGGGATGTTCTTTTACCCGAACGGTTGTTTTTCCAACAGAAGTAAGAATACCGATATCCCCATGGCTGATTCGCTTCCCTTTCTCAACCAATACTTCTCCTTCTTCTGCATCGGTACCAGTAAGATGGATGTTCATCATCTCGGTGATTGAATCTGCATGGACGGTGGCAATTGAATTTTCAATGGTCACGTCCTCGTAGCGGATCACCACATTGGCATTTTCCGGAACGACGGCTCCCGTCATGATTTCCATGCATGAACCCAGCTTCAGCGTTTGCTGAGGGGCTCCTGCAAACTGCTCCCCAAACACCGGGAATGTTCGCATGCCTGTTTCCCAATCTTTCAAGGAAATACAAATACCATCCATAGTTGCCCTATGGAAGGGCGGTAAGGGCCGATCAGCTAGAATGTCTTCATCGAGTACACGCCCATTTGCCTCGGAATAAGGGATCTCCTCTGAACCCAGGTCCACCGTGTGATTTTCAATGATTGCTAAGGCTTCTTCGACTGAGATCATGTCATCGAACTTTTTTGAGCTATATGTGAATTCCAAAGCCATGTAGCAAAACTATTCTTGTTCCAACGTATAGCACCAAAATTGCTGTTAAACTTCGGATCCAGTTCAGATTCATTTTCATCGAGAGATTGGAGCCGACCAACCCACCCACGATAACCGTAGCAATGATTTTGATGGCAAAACCGGGCTCAAGCTGGAAGGTCCCGGAAATCAAAAGACCAGAAATACCTGCTAAAGAATTCACCAAAATGAAGACAGAGGCAAGCGCTGCAATGACCGTTGCATTTTTCCATCCAATGAGATTAAGCGTGGGTGAAAGGAATATTCCTCCGCCAATTCCAACCAACCCCGAAAGGAATCCAATAATTCCACCAAGCAAAGTGCTTTCTGTGCGTGACAAATTACGAGATTTTATTTTTCGATTCCTGATTTGAAGAATCATACTTATGGCTGCAAGTATTAACGCGGCTCCAAGCACAATAAAAAAAGTCGATTCCGAAAGTTCCAGTCTTGCACCAACAAAAGCGAGGGGCACGCTGAGAATGATAAATGGCCAAAAGACCTTCCAGTCAAATACTCCTCTTCGAATGAACAGGAAGGTTCCAATCGAAACGACCATGATATTCAGTAAAAGTGCCAACGTTCGGATTTGATAAAAATCTATCAGTACCAGGCTGAGAATGGCCAGGTAGCTGGAGCCACCACCAAATCCAATGGATGAATAGAACAGCGCGATCAGGAAAAACAGAACAAGTAGCAGATACTCATTCATCGTGCGTTGTACCCTCCCTTCACCTGGTGAACAACCGTTTTTGAGAATGTTGATTTTAGCAAGGCGGATGCTTGTTTGGTTGTAACCCCGCGCTGGCAAACCAGAATAACCTCTTTACTACCTTCAGGGGTAAAACCTGCCAACATTTCCATGGGAACATTGATAAATCGTTCATCGTGAGACTCAGTGAAAATGGCTGGTGGACGTACATCCACGAAGTGATAATGTTGGGTATCCAGACCTTCCAGCTCTTGCCAGGTCAAAAGACTTTCTTCCATCACAGGTGCTGCTTTTTTTTGATCCTTGAGCGGATTCTCAGCCAGTTGAAAGATGTGATGGCTGGTATCAAGTGCATCCACAACCAGCAATTTCCCCGCAAGTGTGTCTCCAATATCCGTTAAGACTTTCACTGCTTCCATCGCCTGGTAGCATCCAATAATTCCTGGTAAAACTCCCAAAACACCAATTTCATTGCAGTTCTCAACCTTAGCAGAATCATCCGGGTAGACATCCCGATAAGATACGCTTCCCAGGTAATTGAATACACTCACGTGGCCTTCATGACGATACAGTGCTCCGTATACAAAGGGGACTTTCTCTTTAACACATGCATCATTGATAATGTAACGTGCTTCTATGCTATCAGTGCAATCAACCACAACACTTGAACCTGCTACCAACCTCGAAGCGTTTTCCTTCGTGATCATCTCCTCGATGGTAAACACCTTCACTTCTGGATTTAGGTGCTTGATGTAGTTATTTGCTACAGCTACTTTCTTCTTTCCGACATCCTCGGAGCGGTACATGACCTGCCGTTGAAGATTGCTTAACGAAACCACATCTTCGTCCACAAGGGTCAATTGTCCTACGCCCATGCCTGCCAGGTATTGCATGACCGGAACACCCAAGCCACCTGCACCAACGATCAACACCCTGGCATCAGCCAGTTTTTGCTGACCGTCCGGACCGAAATCCGGGAGGACGATTTGCCGTTGGTAGCGTTCGGTGTTCATTTGATCATGGATTTGGCTTGTTCGAATTCCGCAGGATTATTGGCATTGTAAAGTTCTATGTCGTCTTGCGGGTGGACTAGCTCAATGTCGCTATTGATAAGGAATTTTCTTGGGCACCTCTTGTCTTCCACCAGGTGGTGTTCTTTTAGCGCCTCCACGGCATGCGGTTCCCAGATGGCAACCAAAGGCTCAGGTAAACCACTTTCTTTAGTGGCAAAAGCAGTGGCCATCTTCGAAGAGTTTCTAGAGGCGATCAACTGGTGAATCGTTTGTTCCGTCACAAATGGAAGATCTACTGCCAGTACCAACCAGACTTTTTCCGGATAAGCAGTCATGGCACTTAGAATCCCATTGATGGGACCTTTAGTTGGAAAGCTGTCTTTAATTATCTGATCGGTAAACGAAACAGTTTGATCCTCACGGACGGATATGAAGGTGTTTGGCAGGATGTTCTTGACCAACTCAAACATGAATTCCACATGGGGTTTGCCGTGATAGTCTAGCGAGGATTTATCTGTTCCCATTCTGGAGCTTTGCCCTCCTATGAGTATGAGGCCGTATAGGTTTTCAGTTGACATATTTTCTTAACTAATTAAGTAGACTCATTATTTCGTTTACTATCTCATTGCCATCACTATTAACTGGCAAATGATAGTATTTTCCGCCAGTAGCTTCACTGATATCTTTTAGCGATTTGTCATCAAAAGTATTTTCTATGTATCTCGGTCGTCCAAAGAAATCTGTTCCATATGGAGCTTTTCCATGGGTTCCTACTCCAACAGTATAAATTTTAACACCATTTCTATTGGCTAGTTCTGTGACAGTGCTAAAACTCACATTTCCACTAGTTCTATCACCGTCCGATATTAATACTATTCCTCTCTGCTTTTTATTTACACCTTTTAAGTATTCTATGGCGAACCAAAGCCCGTTTCCAATTGAGGTGCCCCTTGTTCTCTTAGATACCACTTGTCTGCTAATCTTACAACTTTTATGTCGTGAGGCATCACCCGAAATCGTATACAGGGGATAGCAACGATTTTCCAGGAAAGAATTAATTATAGTTGAAGCTCTGTCCAGCCGATTAAAATAATAATCCTCTATATCCATTGATTGGGAAATATCCAGGAGTAGAACCAAATTAAGATCGTCAATGATTTCTTCACTGACAACAGTCTCCCCTGTAATTTCCATTGAAACATCAAGCGACAATTTTTTTTCATCATTATCTAATAGGGAGTAAAACGGCACCTCTAATAATCTACTTAAATCATAGCTTCCTTGTTTTTTGGAAATGATTTCGATGTTAAAACTCTTTCTGTTCCAATAAGAATAATTGATGATCGTATCATGAAAAGTTTGAACGTATGGGGTCATTTTAAAACCCTCATTCTCAACTTTTGGTAATGAGAGGGGCAGGAGATTACCCTCACCCCAGACTTCAAATGCCAAATTAGTAGTATCCCCGGTTGTTGATTGAATTTCATAGTCACTTGTTTGACTGTCAAAATGACCAACTAACTGAAATTTGGAATCTTCAGTTGAAAATGATGTTCCTGAAGAAGAAGTAGAAATCTTTAATTCTTTACTCCAAAGTGTCATAATTGATGAATCTTCCACAACTAGCAGTTCAATTGGTAAAGGAGGGATTGTCACGTTTCTATCAGGGCAAACAGCAAGCTCAATGAACTTGTATTTCACATAGTGTGATCCATTAATGTTTACGCTTTCCCCTTTTAGCGATTCTCGGTTATTATTGCCAAAAAATGGAAAATAGGATTCTAATGTGACTTGCATGTAAGGCACTTGTCTATTTAGTTCGTGAAATCGCAAGCCTATTGTTTCACTATTTTTCACTAAAACCGCTGCACTAAGAATAGTACACTGACCTTTGATTAATTCATTTGATTCAACATAAACATCAAAGAAAACACTATCGGCTTCTTGTTCATATGCTTGAGAAAAACCATGGTGATGGACTAATGAAAAAATAACAAGAATAGGCGTGACAAATGGTCTCATGACTCCCTACTAAAATCCCTCCTACCGCCTTTCTTTTCCATCAATCTTGTCGGCCCTAACTCAATATCATGCGATAGTGCCTTACACATATCATAAATACATAAAGCCGCTACTGAAGCCCCAGTCAAGGCCTCCATTTCCACTCCGGTCTGACCGGTGGTCTTCACAAAACAGGAGATCTCAAATCCATTCTCTGTTGGTGTTATATCGATATCCGTTTTAGAAATAGGGATATTGTGGCAAAGTGGAATCAGGTCTGAAGTTTTCTTAACTGCACCTATGCCAGCTAACACTGCTGTTTGAACCAGGTTGCCTTTTTTCGTATTGAAGCCATTTTCTGAGATGACAGCAAAAGCGTC
This sequence comes from Cyclobacteriaceae bacterium, assembly GCA_028279155.1. Lineage (GTDB taxonomy): Bacteria > Bacteroidota > Bacteroidia > Cytophagales > Cyclobacteriaceae > Ekhidna. Next base: position 2,106 of record JANQST010000484.1, on the reverse strand, counting down.
GGCAGGGAATTCGACCCGGGATTGAGCTATGGCTGTTCGCTCTGTGATGTCCTTGCTGGACACGTCCACCATGTGAACATCTCCATCTTTATTGATATGCGTTAGTTCGTTGCTCATCCGCCCAGTTTTGTCATGGATAAATAGATCTTTTCGTTTTCATCAGCCGCAGCAAAACCGTCTTTTGGCTTCTTCAAAACCGCTTCCTTTAAAGCCGCCTGGATTTCTTCCTCTGAGGAACCACCTCTCAATAGATCTCTCAGGTTCAGCTGGTTTTGACCATAGAGACATGTTCGCACCTCGCCGGTTGCGGAAAGCCTCAACCGATTGCAATCCCCACAAAACGTTCGGCTGAATGAAGGAATCACTCCAAAATTTCCTGCAAAACCTTCAATGTGATAGTTCTGGGAAGTCGAAGAAGGCTCGTCAATCAATTTGGTGTATTCGTAGTTTTCAGAAATGATCCCAAGAATGCTTTTGTAATCCAAGGTGCGGCCAAGTTCTTCTCCGGATCCATTGAACGGCATTTCTTCTAAGAATCGAACTGAAACCGGATGCTTTTCGGCAAGCTGAAGTAATGCCAGTACCTGATCCTCATTCGTGCCAGCCATCACCACACAATTGATTTTGAGATTAAAACCTCGATCTATCATTTCATTGAGCGTCTGTTCTACTTCCTCGAATTCATCGCGCCTTGTAATCTCATGAAATTTCTCTTTTTCCAGACTGTCAAGGCTCACATTGATGTCCTTGATGCCCAATTTCAATAGATTGGCCAAATGCGGTCGGATTAGGGTAAGATTGGAAGTGATACTGATCTTTTCAAGAAAGGGTTTTGCAGACAATCTCTCCAAAAAACCCATTAAATCCGCTCGGACAAATGGCTCGCCTCCTGTAATCCTGATCTTGTTTATCCCAACACCACCAAGCATATCAGCAAGGTCTAGTAATTCTTCATAGGTCAACAGGGTTTGCTTTGGTGCAAACTTGAGTCCTCGCTCCGGCATGCAGTACGTGCATCGGAGATTACATCGGTCGGTGACCGACAGTCGGAGATAGTTGATCTCTCTTCCAAATTTGTCTTGCAGCTTTTCCATATCAGGGTGTTTGTGAAACCCAATGACTACTGTCGGTGAAAAATTCTTTTTTCCAGATGGGCACAGTCTTTTTCAACTCGTCGATGAGAAACTGACAAGCTGGAAATGCTTCCTTTCGATGTACCGCAGCAACTCCAACGACAACCACTGGGTCACCAATTTGCTTTTCCCCAACCGCATGAATCATGATGGCTTTTTCAAGGCCCCATTTTTCAATGGCAGCTGTTCGGATTTTTTCCATCTCGGAAATGGCCATAGCATCATAGGTTTCGAAATTCAGCTTAGTGACATCATTTCCAAGACTATGGTCTCTGACAGTACCCACAAAAATGCATGTGCCGCCAGCTGCAGGATCAGCCAATTGCTTATACACCTCATTGAGGTCGATATGTTCTACTATTTGTACCAAAGACTTCTACCCTCCCGATACTGGTGGGATCAAAGCGATCTCGTCGCCCGAACTTATTGGGTCTGGGTCATGCGCATACTGCGTGTTGACGGCTATTGCTACCGTCGACCATACAATGGTGGGGTACTCGTTACTTAAGTAATCTCGTAGTGATTTTACATCAGTCATCTCCCTATTTACCAACAACTCCGATCCAAGTACCTCCTTCACCTGACCAAAAGCTTTCACCACTATCATATATGAAGTAAATATAGGTGACGAAGGCTAGCGGGACAAAGGAATTTATTTGAATTGCTTGATGGCGACATCAGAAAGAAAATTAGCTCTGAATAGCCGCGAAGGACTATCCTAAGGGATTTTTACTGGAATGAGAGGAAGAAAACTATTTGTTTGAATAGGTTAATTAATTAATTCATCAGAGTGATTAATTAAATATCTAAGCATGTCCTACAATCAGCCGTATGTTCAAACTTAAAATTTCTTAAACGTGAAAGTAACATTTCGTCTTAATGGCAAGCGGCATACGGCAGATGTCGAACGGGATACCAAACTCATGTGGTATCTCCGGGAAAAAATAGGACTGACAGGAACGAAGTATGGCTG
>JANQST010000481.1 GCA_028279155.1 Cyclobacteriaceae bacterium | reverse complement strand
CATCCCTGGGCTACTGAAAGAATGTGTGACGTCACCTTCGAAATTGCTGATGAGTTCCCCATCTGCATACCAGGCATAGTCAGCCATTCCAAGAATGCCAGTGCTTTCATCAACAAGCTGAATGTCTTCTCCAACACATGCATTTTGTACTGAAAAACTAGCAATAGGGCAATCTCCGTCCACATCAAAAGAGATGGTTTCACTATGACCCCAATTTCCGTTTTCATCTTGTGCCCGAATCGTAAGTGAATGCGGCCCAATCGTAAGAGGACCACCAGTAGACAATGCGATATTCATGATATCCACCACTGGTTCAGAAGGTGAAATGGGTACTTGAGTGGCCTGTCCCAGCCCTGGATCTACATCAATGAAGTATTCCAAGGCTGAAATAGGAACAGGACCACCGCTGCCTGTTTCAATGGCTTGGATATATAAAATTCTTGATTCGGACATTCCCCAGTTGCCGTCCGCATTTTTTACCCGAACATGGACCGTATGGAGTCCTTGGGACAGCGAGCTAGCTGGTAATAGCTGGTTTATATCAATCATTTGCCCGGTTGCAACACTGATCGAAGTAGCTGAGCCAACTCCGGGATCATCGTCATAGAAATACTCCAGTTCAGTAATGTCAACTGGAGTAGGATTGGTACTAACCACATTTTGAACGTAGAATATCCGGGATTCAGTAAATCCCCACGATCCGCTAGCATCTCGTGCGCGAGTGCCAATCAGGTGAAATCCATCTGCCAACGAACTGATGTCTATAAGGTCATTGATGTCAATTTCTTGTCCCGGAGTAACGGCCACCGCAGTGGCCGACCCTACTCCGGGATCCTCATCTAAGAAATACTCCAAGGCGGAGACATCCAGTGGTGTGGAGGGTGGTGCCCCTGCATTTTCCTGGATGTAAAACGCTCTTTTTTCATACACACTCCAGTTTCCACTTGCATCTTGCGCACGAACACACATCAGGTGAAATCCAGTGCTCAAGCCCATGCCTGAAATCGGAACAGTGAAGTTGATATCTATATCCGGACCTGGTGTTATAGTCACGGAAGTTGCGTTCCCAACACCGGGATCCTCATCGACATAGTACTCCAGGGCTGTTATTCCCGACTGAGAAAAAGCCAAAGACCCTGACAGGAAGGTCATTAAAACTATGAGAAACCTCCTCATTGCACTATCAGTTTGCCTTGGCTTTAACTCTTACATCCAGATCATCACCAGGATTGATTACACTACTGGTATTGAAGGTTTGGATGGTAGGTAGTGCAGTTGTTTTAAGGAAAAAATTTGTTTCCGTCATCGGATAGGGACCTCCTGAAATTCCAATATCCGACATATCACTTCCACCACCTAGTGCCTGTGATCCAACTTGTAATGTGAAATCATATGTATCTGCCCAGGTGTTGAGTAATGGAACATCCGTAAACATGGGTGTAATGCCTTCAAGATTACCGCTTCCTGTATTATTAGCCCCGCCACCTGAGGGTGGCAATTCATCATTTCCAGTACCAAAAGAGAGATTATTGGTGAATGTGTTCCTTTGGAAGTTAGTAGAGGTAGAACTTCCTGCTGCGGTTACACTAGGCGTACGACCATAAAAAATATTATTTGCAATAATTGCATCAATCATCGTAGTACTAAAGGCATTATTTGACCCTGTAGCTCCCATAAAATTGTTGTTCTGAATAATCAGGTTATCTCCCACCGAGTTTTTTCCAATGCCTGTATATAAAATGTTGTTGCTAATAACTCCGGAGTTAGGGCTAGTAGAATTAAAAAAAACTCTTCCTGCAAAAAAATTGTTTCTCAGTAACACATTGGTTGCCCAATTATGGAAATCAACATCCTGGGTGAAATAGTTTCCACTCAACTCAAAATTGTCTACAGGGACGTAAGTAGTTCCGCAACAGAAATATTGAAGTTCCTGAATCAGGCAATTGGAAATCTTAACATTTTGCAGTGTAAAAGAAGGAGCTCCTGTGTAGGCAATGGTATAAATGTCCCGGATGGTTAAGCCCGTCACCGTACTATTGGATGCATTGCTTGTGTTATCAATGTTATTCCGAAAAACAATGTCAAGCATTTTGGATTCCAGAGGTGAGTCCTTGTCAAGGTTGAACCCAATTCCAACCAGGTGAATCTCTTTTTCTATGGTTGCACCACCATAAGTTGTTGGGCTTGGTTGTATATAAACGATGTCTCCAGCACCAGAAGCATCTATTGCTTCCTGTATAGTAGGATAAATGTGATCTCCCGTAGGTGCATTGAAGTTATTATCGGCAATGCGAACTGTAGGAACAAAAATGGAAACTGATTGCGCCTGCCCAAAAAGTATGGAAAACAGTGCAACGAAGAACAATACATGCTTAATGTATTTTAAGTGACTAACGTATTTCATGATAGATGAGGGTTTGTTTCTATTATACCTTCCGATTTGAGAGTCGAATTGGCTCATCACTCAAAAATTTTTTTTAATTTCATCTTATGATTGCATCGGATGTAGAAATAATTGACCTTATCCAAGAAACATCAGGGGGCAACAAGGAGGCAAATGATCGACTATACGGGCTTTTGTATGACGATTTGAAAAAACTCGCTCATCGGATCCGCTTTAGTTGGAGGCTTGCAGAAACCATGAATACCACTGCGCTGGTTCATGAAGCCTATTTGAAGATTTTGAGCAACAAGAGTCTCACTCCACTCAACAGACTTCATTTCTTTCGTTTGTGTGGCAGAGCCATGCGCTATCGACTTCAGGACTACCTGGAGAAGAAAAATGCGAATAAAAGAGGTGCAGGAGAGGTTCGTGTTGAGCTCGACCATCCAGATGCATTGATGATCAGTAACGAAAGTGAAGAAGAGCTATTCTCACTGCTGTCAGTTCTTCAAAAGTTGGAATCAGAAGACGAGTTAATTTCTCAGGTGGTTGAATGTCGATTTTTTTCAGACCTTACAATTGAAGAAACTGCTAAAGTCTTAGCTATTTCTCCTGCCACCGTAAAGCGCAAATGGACATTTGCCCGTAGCTACTTATCTAATTCCATTAGGAAATCTGCTTGACATGGCAAAGATCAAAGATATCGAGACCTGGTTCCTAAAGGCGCTTGATATTCCAGATGAAGAAAGAAAATCTTTTCTGGAAACACACCTCCATGAACAAAAGGATTTACTTAATGAGGTATTGCAGCTGGTAGAAACCAAAGATGAAGGCCTCCTCACCCAGTTAAAAAATCAACTATCTGGTGATCCGGCTGAAGAAAGTAAGCCAGAAATAGATAGGTATCAGCTTCACGAAGAAATTGGTAAAGGCGGCATGGCTGTCGTTTATAGAGGTGAGCGAATTGATGGAGTATTTGATCATGAGGTTGCGGTTAAAGTATTGCGATTGGGTCGTACGACCGAAAGTTTTGTACAGCGATTCAATCGAGAGCGAAATGTTCTTGGAAAGCTAAAACACGAGAACATTGCCCAGATTTATGACGGAGGAGTAACCAGCGATGGGAGACCTTACTTTGTCATGGAGTTGGTTTCTGGACGAAACCTAACCGAGTATGCAAATGAAAAAAAGCTATCGCTAAATGAGCGC
>JANQST010000476.1 GCA_028279155.1 Cyclobacteriaceae bacterium | reverse complement strand
CCTCACCTTCATCCCTTCCTGTGCTCCCAAAGTCTTGTCCCCATTGGAATTTTCCGCTAGCATCCGTTTTTACGACGAAAATATCTGTATTCCCATTTCCGCCAAGAGTTACAGTACTTGGACCGTCATCAAAATCACCACCGAACGTTTGTCCAGTGATGTACACATTACCAGATCCGTCTACTGCAATGTCATTGGATTGATCAGGAGAAGTCCCTCCGCCTTGATAAACCCATTGAAAAAGTCCTGAACTATTCAATTTTAGCACATAGACATCTGTGCTTCCAGCAGACGTAAGGTTTGTTATTCCTATACCCGGATCAAAATCAATATTAGATTCTTGAAACCAGCCTGTGATATACACGTTGCCAGATGCATCAACCTCAACGCCAGAGGCACCATCGTTATTAGATCCTCCAATGGTTCTGACCCATGTGAGAGCCCCAGAAGAAGTTAGTTTGCTGATGAAGATGTCAAATGATCCATTGGAGGTCATGTTGGTAGTCCCGGCTCCAGGATCAAAATCAACAGTACTTGAAAACCCTCCGACAATGTAAACATTGCCTGCAGCATCTGTTGTGACATCTCCAACAGAAGCTAGCCCGCTAACGTATCCGTTTACCCATTGAAGGTCTTGAGCGTTTAAGCTGAATAAACCAAGAAATAGGAAAAGGGAAATGAATTTCTTGAGATTGGCTAGTAAGTTTCTTTTCATGGCATTACGCGATTAGTTTGTACCCTTAGTCAGCCTTATTTGAAAATGTGAACATTGAATTGGATTTTTTTTATTTTTATTTGGTTCATGTTCACAATTTTTGACTTGAGCGACTAACAAGTGAGAATTTCATTTTCTAAGCGAGAACAAGACGTACTGGAGCGCATACGCTCCGGGGATGAAAAAGCAATGGAGCGGATTTACAATGAACATCGGAATGAGTTCATCGGATGGAGCGTGGAAAACCATTCCATCAGTGAACAAGATGCCCTCGATCATTACCAGGACACCATCACTATTTTCTTCGAAAAGGTGATGAATGGAACCTTGCGCGAGATTGAGAGTTCAGTGAAAACCTACCTTTTCGGTATTGGTAAGAATCGAATTTTGCAGCAGTTCCAAAAGGAAAATACCCGAATGAGGCACGAAGAAGAAGTTTCAGAGCACTTCCGTTTTTTAGCGGAAAAAGAAATCAACGAGATATATGTTTCAGCAAGTGAAATTACCGCAGATATGTTTTCTCTGCTTGGAGAGAAATGCAAGGAAATTCTCAAACTCTTTTACTTTGACAAAAAATCAATGAGTGAGATTGCCAATTTGATGGATTTTAAAAATGAGGGAGTAGCAAGGACAAGCAAGAAAAGGTGCTTGGAGAAGATTAGACAACAGATGACCCAAAGTGTGAATGGAGGATAAAAAAGAAAAATATATTCAAGGTAAGTTGACCGAACAGGAGCGTGATTCTTTGGAGAAAGAATTTACAGTGGACGAATCTGAAGAAGTTGCGTTTGAGCTAGGAGTGAAGAAGGGAGTCGAGGAGGCCATAATTAAAGATCTGCGAGAAAAGGTGGGTCAATTTGAACATCGACGTACCGTATCCGGAATTCGACCATGGCAGTTGGGCATTGCAGCAAGTATCTTGTTAATCGCAACCTTCGCCTATCTTCTTACCGGTGGAAGTCAGGATTTGTATTCAGACTACTACAAACCTTATCCCAATTTTGAGGTTACTGCATTGCGAGGAGCTGATGAAGAAGCACTGATAGCTCAGGCTTACAAGGCTTATGATGAGCAGAATTATACGTTGGCATTGGAAAAATTTGAAGAGCATTTAAGGTCCAACGAGGAGGATGTTGCATCAAGGTTTTTTTATGGAATTTCCTTGATGGAAAACGAAGAATTTGATTCTGCTATATCCAGTTTTAAGACGATTACTGCAAATAATCAAAGGGATTATTCAGATGCAGCAAAATGGTATGCTGTGCTTTGTTATTTGAAAATTGGAGACGATCAATCAGCTATTTCCTTGCTGGACGAATTACAGGATTCTGAAGAGTTTGGTCAAAATGCCCGGCTCTTAAGACAAGATCTCTGAGTTTTCTTCGACTGGCAACGACTGTTACTACAACAGCGACTAAGGCGACTATTATCAGCCAAGCGAAACTTTGTGGCTGAGCTGTTAAAGGGCTGTTGTCTCCAATCATGACAAATCCTCCCCAGTAAAAGGGATGCTTTGCTTTTCCAGTAGCATTTTTCAGGTATTCTTTTCTAGCATTGTTTAGCGCCAAATCTTTCGGCTGTCCGGCATCAAGATTCTTGTAGAAACTCTTCATAAGCTCAGGAGTGGATTTATCTGATGCGGGCCATAGACTCATTACCACACTCTGAACACCTGCCGAACGGAAGGCACGGGCTAAACTCATGACACCTTCTCCTTCCTCAATTTTTCCAAAGCCTGTATTACATGCACTTAATGTCACGAGACGTGCATTGAGGGTCATATTAGCCAGCTCGAAGGCATGAAGCTGACCGTCTTCTTCATCATCTTTTGCAAAGATCAACTTCGAATAGTCAGCATCTTTTTCATTGACAATCGAGTGGGTAGCAAGATGCAGTATGTCATAATCTTTAGCTTCTTTCTTAAACATGGTTTCGGTGGCAACAGAACTGACCCTTGTTGATCCGTTCATAATTTTAGCAATATCGCTGACTTCATCCTGAGCACCGGGAAGAGCGACAAGTGCTTCTGACCTAACAACTACATCACCGATTTCAACTGTGGATCCGGTACTTTCAAATTCCGGTGCGTAAGCCAGTAGCTTATCTCCTTTCGAAGAGCCTTCGCGAGTGGCAAAAAGCGTAGCTGAGAGATCATAGGTGATCGTGTGGTCCAACAGCATATAGCTTTCTTTTTCATCTTTAAGAAGCACATCAAAAGGAACAAAGCCAATCACTCCATCAGGAATGATAATTAGATCCGAACCAGGCACGAGCTCATTGGCTATCGGAGCCACTAGGCAGGTATAAAGCGATTGTGAAGCATCTTCGAATGCCTCAGTTTCTTGATTTAATAGTGCCGATCGCAATTGCTCGATGCGCTGATTCAGATTTGCTGGTTGTGATAGTTTGCTGTCGTAATGATTTGCTGTAATGATGGAGGTTAGGAGTTCTTCCGTATCAGAATGGTGGTATGTTATAATACTGGTTGTCCTCTCTCTTGATGCTAAAAACTCCTGCAATTTTTCTAAATCGATTGGTGATGTTCCGTACTTTCGGTTAGCATAAGAGGGATAATTATCCTCCATTGAGGCAATTAATAACTCTCGAGTCCGACTTACTTCGAACAGTTTTGTTTTGGTTTCACTCAAAGCAGTAGAGGAAGGATTTTCACTCAATAGTTTTAACACTTGATTACTCAATGAGTCTTGAGTTGACAGCAAATTCTTTTCGTCCTTTAGTATCTGATCAGGAATTCCTGAAATGAGCTTGGCTTTTTCGTCTTGGAGTTTACTTAAAAGTGCTGATCCTTTAGAGAGCTCGGTATATCTGAAAATTGCTCCCAGTAATTGCGTGTTGTTGGTTTCTTGGAAATACCGATGATGGATATCTACAGCGTAATCAGCCAATTGTTTGTAGCTTGATGAGATCGTAACAAGATCACCTTCGTTGGAAAGACTTAGCTTGAATTTTTGAATCAATTTTTCAACCTCATCCAGGTAGGCCACAGAAAGGTCAAAGGATTTCTTGTCCAAGGATGTACTATGGGCTTTGGCTAATCCTAATAGCGAACGAAGGACTTCTCGATAAGAGAGGTAATGGCTCACATCAGGGATTTCGTTTTGATTTCCACTCCACGCATGTCCGGGGAGGTTATGTTGCAATCCAAGCTGAAAAGTATTCTTCGCCTCGTTAGTTTTTCCTAACGCTAGATAACAGTTTGCTAATCGGTTATAGTTATCAGCTTGGTCATAGTTATGTGGCCCGTACACCTCTTTGCCAATTTCTATTGCTTTGAAGAAATAGTCAGCTGCTTTGTTGTAATCTCTTTCTTCCACTGCCACCGCGCCCAGATTGTAATAAGCATATCCAACCAGATGATGCACCGCTCCGTAAACTTCAATTCTAGCATTCAATGTAGACCGGAAGTATTCCTCAGCTTCTTCAAATTCTCCCTTTCCGCCATGGCACAATCCTATATGTTCCTTGGACTGGAGAACGTGTCTATGGTTCTTATCCAGGTGCTTGTTTCGAATAGCCAATGCCTTTTTGTGAATCGTCATTGCTTCATCGAATCTTCCTTTTTTGTATAAGAGGTAGCCGATGTTATTATAGGTATGAGAGACATCTACATGATCCTCTCCCAGGTATTTTCTCTTTTGATCTAGCGCCAGGGTGTAAAATTCAAGGGCTTTGTCATATTGAAGCAAATTCTTGTACATGATTCCCATTCTGTTATACAGGCTTCCAACGTCGGGATGTGACGTTCCAAGTTCGCTTACTCGAAGCGGAAGCGCTTTGTGGTACCATTTTAATGCCCCACTGAAATCGCCGGTATGCCAGCGAATATGTGCTTCCAAATCATATACACTTGACATAAGGGAATTGTCTGATATCTTGTTGACTTTGACAACTTCATTGACATCATCCATGGCCACCTGTGCTCCGTCCAAATCATGATTACCAATGTGAGTTAAACCTTTCCAGATAGTTGCCTTGACATGTACAATGGGATCCTTGCTTAACGCAACAACTGAATCATAAAGCGCAAGCGCTTCCTTTGTTTTTTCCTGTTTGGTTTTGAGTTGGGCATTGAGGTTTACAAGTTCAACACGATCTGATTCTGATCCAAAATTGAAATGAGCTTTGGCGAGCTCAATTTCATTCTCTGCCTGAGCGAACTCACTACTTTTCAGTAAGGAAGAGATGATTTTTAAATGGACGCTGAATTCTTTTGCATTGTCAGCATTTAGATGGAATTCGTTTTTGGCTTTTGAGAAAAAGAAGATTGCACTGTCGTAATCTGCTTTTTGAAATGTGCGGTTTCCATTTTCGATCCAGGCTGTGGCATCCTTACCGAAGGTATTTAGAGCAAGCAATAAGCTGGCGAGCGTGTAGATTAATAATTTCATTTTAGGCGACTTTGAAGCAATGTCCAATTATTACTTAAAAATCTACCTAACCCCCCGGGGTAGTTTTTTACCTACCCATTCGGGTGGTTTTTATAATCTATTAATTATCAGCTAGTTAGAAGAGCTCTCAAACGCGAACTTTAGTGCTTCTCTTCGGTTGGACACGCCGAGTTTGGAGTAGATATTCTTCAAGTGAAACTTAACTGTGTTGACAGATACAAAGACCTGATCTGCAATTTCCCTGTTAGTTTTATCTGCTACCGTTAAATTCAAAATTTCAAATTCCCGATCGGACAATGGTTGATGTAGACTTTGATTTATTACTTCCTGATTGAGCGCTACTTTTTCGGGGTTCCCGAGTAAGGAGTTGATTTTTAGCCTAAGATGATCCATCTCTTCCTCCAATAATTTTCTTTGAAGGGAGGCCTGTCTCTTAACTGAGTAGATGATAAATCCCCCGACTAATGAGATTAAGATGATTGCAGCAATAAGAAGGTACTTTTCCTGGGCCTGCTGCTTCAATTGAATGGCTGCAAGAATCAGTTGTTGTTCTTTTTTCTCAGTCTGGTATCGTGTTTCAAGTTCGGCAATTTGCTGTGATTTTTCAGTGTTGAAAATCTCCTCTTTGGTTTTGTTTTCCAGCGCCTGATATTCGAAAGCAGCTTTAAAATCCCCGCTTTTAACGGCCACTTGACTTAAGAGGTTGTATGTATAAACGATATCCTGTCTAAACTCATTTTGAACGGCGATCTCCAATGCTTTTTTGGCAAGTTCATTCGCTTTCACAAGGCGATTCATGTACAAGTGATTTTCAGCCGAGCTCTGCAGCGTATTCTGAATGCCGGATAGGAGATTGATCTCTTCAAAAGCTGTCAAAGCACGGCTATAATATTCTTCCGCTTTTTGGTATTGCTCCAAAACCGTATAAACCGTGCCGGAATTTAGCAACGTATTTGCGTAACCTTCCTTTTCTCCGATTGCATTAAAGATGGTAGCGGCTTGTTCATATTTGTCCAGCTCTAATTCTGTCTCTCCAGCAAAACCTACCATCATTCCGATGTTATTTAACGCATGTCCCCAACGAAGCGAGTCGCTAGATAGCTTTGAAAGATTTTCTACTTTTTCGAAGTATTCGATTGCTTTTACGTCCTCTTCCTGGAACATGTAATCAATTCCGAGGTTGTTGAACCCATCGATCAGGGTTGTGGTATCATTGTAATCTTCAGCGACCTCTATTGCGAGAAAAGAGTAGCTTGTGGAACTGTCATATTGTGCCATATAGCTGTGACTGGTGGAAAGGGCGATATAGATCTGCCCTTTCAGTGAATCCCAACTTTTACTGGTTGCAATCGCAAGGGCTTCCCTGGAGAGGTTTAGTGCTGAATCCGGATCGTTTTCGGCGTATTCCTTTGCCAATTTTGTTAGAACTGATACATACCTACGATCATTTTTGTTGGTTTCTTCCAGAATGTTTTGCAGGCTGTCTAAATTTTGGGCAAGTAATGGAAAAATCGTGACTTGAAACAGTGCATACAAAATGCACTTACGAAGTATTACTGACATATTCTAAGGCTTCTCTGCGATTGCTAACTCCTAATTTACTGTACGTATTGCGTAAATGAAACTTTACAGTGTTGGTAGAAATGAACAATTCGTTGCCAATCTCTGCATTTGTCTTTCCATCCAGGCTTAGTTCCAATACTTCAAACTCTCTTTCACTTAAGGGATTATTGAGTTTACTGTTGAGTTCGTCAAAATGTAAGGTTAGGTCTGGTGGGGTTGCGTTTAATTCGGTAAGTCTTTTTTGGAAAGCTTCAAGTCGCAGTTCCTGGGCCTCTTGCTCACTCCTTCTTTGAAGCGTATTTACTCTATGATTGTAGAAGAGGATGGCCGAGCCGATTATTGAAACTGAACAGAGCAGATAAAACCACCAGGTCTCCCAAAATGGAGCCGCGATTCGGATTGTTAACGAACGAGTATCGCTCCAAACCCCATCCTGGTTGCTGGCTCTGACCTTAAAGATGTAGTTGCCTGGGTCCAAATTTGTGTAGATAGCATATCTTCTTGACCCCTCTTTCCAATCGAGATCAAATCCGTCAAGCATGTGTGAATACCTTATCTTATGAGGATGAACAAAGGTTGGGGCAACATAAGAAATCGATATAGAATTTTCGTCATAATTAAGTGAAATGGAGGTCAAATACTCTGCTGAATTTGCAAGATTACGTTCTCCATTCAATACATCGAACTCAGAAAATCGAACGACCGGAACTTCATTATTTACGGACAATGAGTCAACGGAAAAATGAGTATAGCCGCCGTAGGAACCAACAAAGATGCTTCTATCGATGGCTACCAATCCACCTTCATAAAAGACACCATCCGTTTTATCAAAGTTTTTCATCTTAAATGAAATGGGATCGATTTTCGTGATCCCTTTTAAGGTAGCGACCCACAAATTTTGCCTTGCATCCACTATCATTTTACGAATGAAGCTGCTTGCTAGATCAGAGTTAAGTGTATTAAATAAACGCTCTTCTCCGTCTTTAAATCTCACCAGGCCATTGGAAGTGCCTATCC
>JANQST010000458.1 GCA_028279155.1 Cyclobacteriaceae bacterium | reverse complement strand
TGATAGGTCAGTACCTAGTGGATGGTCGAAGCATTGACCTGGGCCAGCTGGGCTATTTCACTCCCTCGCTAAGCAGTAATCCTGCGGATAGTGCCGAGGAAGTGAACAGGACCAACATCAAATCCTTTCGTGTCAACTTCCGTCCAAGCTTACTACTGAAGGAGCGGCTTGCAACAGCCCGCTTTCAGAAGCATAGCAATGGAGTGGGGGAGACAGAAGAGGAAGAGGTGCCTACACCATAGTATTCGGAAAAACCCTGCTTGTTGTGCAAGTGGGGTTTTTATGTTTCATGAAACTATCAATTGATAAGTCATCTAGTGACTTGAAATCAACAATTTTTGAGAGAAAGCAAGTCTCACTTAATGTATGGGATTCGTGAGTCTCACGAAACGAGAACTTACTGAAACATTTTAAAGATCTATCAGTACTATAATCAGTGATTCTTCGATAGCATTTTGGAGATGCACTTGAATTCGCTTACTTTGTCAAAAGTGAAACGTCTACGCACCATATCTTCAGTTTTATTCTTGACCCTATTTGGGATCATGAGTTTGCACAATGTGGTGCCTCACGTACATCACGATCATGAGAACGAGCATACTGAACATAAACATCATGCTCACGATGGTCATCAGCATCATCACGATGAAGAAAGCAATGATCATAAGGGTCTGGATGATATCCTGATCCTCCTTCTTGGAGATCACGCACATAGCTTTCTGGCCTATGAATCGGATGTTGATTTAAGACCTACGCAAACGCTGCATCAGTTTACACAACTGGACCTAATGGAGCCTTGCGAAGTGATGGTAAATCGTGGTTTAGAAGAAGTTTATCGCCATCATTTATTCAAGCCTCTACCTAGACATAATACTTATTTTACTTTTACATCTCTCCGTGCTCCTCCTGTGTTAGGTTAATCACTGGTATTCTATCAGTAGCGAAAATCCATTCGCAAAGTCCGATTAATTCTAACAAATCTTTTTATGTACAAAACATTCATGTTAGCTGTTTGTGGATTCGCAACAATCCATAACAGTCATGCTCAAGATAGCCTTGAAGGCATTTTGCAGCAGGTAGAACAAAACAACAAAGAGCTCATAGCGCTGAAAGCGAAAGTGGAAAGCGAGCGATTAGCTCTCAAGTCAGGTAATAACCTTCCCGATCCTCAAGTGGGGATGTTTTATCTGCCTTATGGCGATCATGATTCAGGCGACTACACAGAATATCAAATAAGTCAATCTTTTGAATTTCCGAGTGTGTATGGAGCCAGAAACCAATTGATAAAAACTCAATCTGATCAGTTTGAATTAACCTATGCTGATAGAAGGCAGGAGATATTGACTGAAACAAGGATGTATTGCCTTGAACTTATCTACTTGAGCAAGCAACAGGAAATAGAGGAAGCTCGAATTGCTCAATCAAAAATGGTATTGGATCAGGTTGAAGAACTCTTTACAAAGGAACAGGTTGGCATCTTGGAGCTTAATAAAGCAAAAGTAGCTTGGATGCAGGACCGGTTTAAGGTAGAGCATGTTAAAAAAGACAGAGAGAATGTGCTTAACATATTAAGAAGCCTGAATGGTGGAAGTGAAATTAGGCCGAGTATCAATGAATATGTTGTTTCACCTGATTTGCCTGATATCGAGTCGCTCTGGAATGAAAAGATGGCAAACGACCCCAAGCTTCGTCAGTTGAAACAACAGCAGTCAATTGCGATACAACAGCTTAGGCTTTCCAAAAACAAGTTGTTACCAAATCTGACGGCAGGGTTCAATAGTCAGGGTGTTGCGGGATCAAGGTTCTCGGGTATTTATGCAGGATTAAGTATCCCATTATGGAGTAACCGAAATACTGTAAAGTCTGCTCAATCAAACTTGAATTATCAGGAAGCCTATTCAGAGGCAAGAACTCAGATAGCATTTTCCGGTTTTGAGAAGGAATACAAGAACTATCAACATCAACTTGTGAAGTTTCAGACCTATGAGGAAACATTGGGTGGCCTGAACAGTGAAAACCTATTGTTGGAATCGTACCAGCTCGGAGAAATTTCCTTTCTCCAATATTATCAGGAGATTCAATTTTATCGCCAAGCTTTTGACACAATGCTAAAAATGAAGCATCAGCTTTATCAGGCGCAAAACGAACTCCTAAAACATCAATTGTAAACCTATTTAACTAGAATAAAATGAAAATATCAAACCTACTATTAGCTTTAATTTTTGTATTCAGTATGTCTTGTTCCACCAAGTCAGGAGAGCAAGGTCATGAGCATGGACCAGACACTCATGAACATCCTGAAAGCACTTCTTCGGATGAAGATCATGGTCATAGCCATGAAAATGGTGAAGAGGGACACTCACACGACGATGATGGAGATCATCATCATGAGCAGGAAGAATTCACAGTAGATGGTGACACCACTGCAACTGAAGGAACTCACACACATGAAGATGGGACAGAACACGAAGATCACCATCACTAAAAAGAAAACTATGCGCTATTTAATAATACTATATACAGTCTTTATGGTGGCATGCCAGTCCAATCAAGAGCATGGCCACAGTCATGATGGAGAAGGAGCTCACACCCATGACAATAAGCAAGAAGAATTTAAGGTAGCCGATGCTGCCATAGATACGCTGGCTGAAAGGTCAGATGAGATACAGATAACCGTACCGGCAAAGAAAGGAGTAGAATACAAATTCTTTCTCAATCAGTATGGCAAACTGGAATACGAATGGTCTACTGCCAGTCCACTGTACTTCGATTTTCATGGAGAACCCCTGGATTATGAACAGACCAAATACTTTGAGAGCTACGTCATTGGTACGCTCGATAAAACGAAAGGAATGATAACCATGCCGTTTGCAGGTTCTCATGGGTGGTATTGGAAGAATGAAACAGATGATGATGTTGTGGTCACTCTCACAACCAAAGGTAAGTACCGAGTGATCGGCTTAAAACAGTAATTAAACGATGAGAAGAATTTGTATCTTATTTGGAGTTATCCTGTTTTCCTGCCAGCAGAGCAATGAAGCGGGGCATAGTCATGATGACGGTGGTCATTCGCATTCACATGGAGATGAACCATCAGTGGATTATACAGTTTGGACCGATCAAACGGAATTGTTTGTAGAGTTTCCGGCATTGACTGTAGGAAAGGTTAGTCGGTTTGCAGCTCATTTTACAGTACTTGAAGGTCATCAACCCATTCTGGCAGGGAGTGTTACAGTGAGTCTGATAAAGGACGGTAAGGGCATTCGACAAACAGTGAATAACCCCTCCTCTCCAGGCATTTTTACCCCTTCATTACAACCCAAGGAGGCTGGTGTCTATCAGCTTGTTTTTGATCTGAAGACCCCTGCCTATTCGGACAGGATTTCATTAGACAACATTCGAGTTTATGCCACGACAGAAGAGGCAACGGCAGTTTTAGGCAGTGAGGATGAGGATAACTCCATTAGCTTCTTAAAAGAACAGGCATGGAAGATGGACTTCCAAACAGCTCCTGTTCGCCAAAAGGAGATTTATCAGGTCATTCAGACCCATGGGATTTGGAGAGTGGCTCCTTCTGATGATCAAGTACTCGTTGCTCCGGCCTCAGGAGTCATGCGATTCAAACCTCGCTTTTTTACAGAGGGTAAGAAGATTAAAGCAGGGGAAGTTTTAATGGAGATCACGAGTGCTGATCTAACGACCAATAATCTCAAATCAGAAGTAGAGAAGGCAAAGGCAACGCTGGAACAAAGAGAAGCTTCCTACAAGCGCATATCAGAATTGTATGAGAAGAAAATTAGCTCCAAAGCAGATTTCGAAAAAGCGAAAGAGGAATACGTTTTAGCGAAAACCAACTATGAAACACTCATGGCTGGTTTCACGGGTCAGGGCAAGCAGGTGATTGCTCCCTTCGACGGTTTCATTCTTGAATTGTACGCCAAAAATGGAACGTTTACGGAGCAAGGGACTCCTTTGATCAAGATCACAATAGATGAAAATCACATGCTCCAAACCAGGATCAATCCGGATCAGGCGTTTGAACTGGATGAAGTTTATGATATGCGATATCAGAATGGTGAGGGGGAATGGTCAAGCCTGAATGCCACCGGAGGAAGGCTAATTTCAATAAGCAGAGAAGTGAGTTTATCGGAACCTATGCTCTCTCTTTTCTCAGAAGTGAAAGAAGCTATTCATTCACCGGATGGTAGCTTCACGGAGGTGCAAGTGTTGCTTGGTGAGCCTATTCAATCCCTTGTGGTTCCTTCCACAGCGCTACTAGAAGATTACGGACAATACGCAGTTATGGTCCAGTTATCAGGGGAAAGCTTCGAGCGAAGGGATGTGTCTCTCGGTAAAACGAATGCCGACGAGGTTGAAATTATTAAAGGTCTGGAATTGGGTGAAGTTGTGGTATCAAAAGGAGCTTTTCAGGTTAAAATGGCTTCTATGTCAGATCAGGCCCCAGCTCATGGTCATGCGCATTAAACGTTGAACGAATGCTGAATAAGATATTATCGATAGCACTTAATAACCGATTGATGGTACTGCTCGGAGCGGTGGTTCTGAGCGCAGTTGGGTTGTTTGTTGCAAGAAACATGAATGTGGATGTATTCCCTGATCTTACCGCACCCACTGTCACTATTTTGACAGAAGCTCATGGGATGGAATCTGAGGAAGTGGAAAAACTGGTCACCTACCAGTTGGAAACGGCGATGAATGGATCGCCCAATGTACGTAGAATTCGCTCATCATCGGCAACAGGAATTTCCATCGTATGGGTAGAATTCGAGTGGGGAACGGATATCTATCGAGCAAGACAAATTGTGAGTGAACGTATTCCAATGGTTCGTGAAAACCTACCATCTGGTGTAGGAACTCCAACTATGGCTCCCATTTCATCCATTATGGGTGAGGTGATGTTATTGGGTGTACGTTCCGACAGCTTATCACCGATGGACCTGAGAACACTTGCTGACTGGACCATCCGACCAAGAATCAAATCGATTGGCGGTATTGCGAATGTGATCGTCATTGGAGGAGACTATAAACAATATCAGGTGCTTGCTAATCCGGAAAAGCTGAGATTCTACAACATCAGTCTGGGCGAGCTGTTTGAGAAAGTTCAGGAAAGCAATATGAATGCTTCAGGTGGATTTCTGAACAGACATGGAAATCAATACATCATCAAGGGAAGCGGACGAGTATACGCAGTTGAACATCTGGAAGAGGCTGTGTTAAAGAATGTCAATGGACAAACGATTAAGATTGGCGATGTGGCCGATATACGAATTGGTGCTGCCGATAAGATTGGGGATGGTTCGTTGAATGCAGCTCCCGCAGTAATTCTCACCCTATCCAAACAACCGGATGTCAACACGTTGGAATTGACAAACAGGTTGGATGAAGCAATCGATGACCTAAGCACTACTTTACCAGCAGATGTAGAAATAAAAAACCACATTTTCAGACAAGCGAACTTCATTGAAGCTTCTGTTAATAACCTGAATCAAACGCTGCTGGAAGGGGCATTTTTCGTAGTGATCGTCCTCTTCATATTTCTTATGAATTGGCGAACCACCGTGATTTCATTGCTGGCTATACCCATCTCATTGCTGGTCTCCATTATCGTCTTGAAGCTCTTAGGTTACACCATCAATACAATGAGTTTGGGCGGGATGGCCATTGCAATTGGTGCATTGGTAGATGATGCCATTATTGATGTTGAGAATGTTTTTAAGCGATTACGGGAGAATATTCGAAAACCCAAAGAAGAGCAGTTACCAGTGCTTACAGTGGTCAAGGAGGCATCAATTGAGATCAGAAGTTCGATCATCATAGCTACTTTGATCATCATCGTTTCGTTTGTGCCTTTGTTTTTCCTAAGTGGCATGGAAGGTCGGTTGCTTCAACCACTTGGAATTGCTTTCATAACGTCGGTACTAACTTCTCTTGTAGTAGCAGTTACCATCACACCTGTGCTTTGTTCTTATCTGCTGAAAAGTGAAAAGGTACTTGGTAAACAAGCAGAAGGAACCAAAGTAGAACGTTGGTTACAAACCCGATACGAAAGGATATTGGAACGTGTGCTGAAATTTCCTAGAACTGTGATTGGCTCAACCGTTGGAGTTTTTATCATTAGTCTGGTCTTGCTAACTCAATTGGGGCGTAGTTTTCTTCCTGAGTTCAATGAAGGTTCACTGGTAATTAGCGCGGTGGGTATTCCAGGTATGTCTTTAGAGGAAAGCAATAAGAACGGAAAGCTCATTGAAGAATTATTGTTGCAAATGCCGGAGGTGAGTGTAGTAACACGCAGGACCGGACGTGCTGAACTGGACGAACATGCTCAGGGAGTGAATGCCGCTGAAATCGATGTGCCATTCATTCTTAACGGAAAATCAAAAGAGCAATTCTTTGAAGAAGTCCGAACAAAGCTGAGTGTAGTGCCCGGAGTGAATATTACGTTAGGGCAGCCGATTGCTCACCGGATTGATCATATGCTTTCGGGTACTCGTGCCAATATAGCAATCAAGATATTTGGAGATGATCTGCTGCGATTGTTCGAATTAGGGAAAAGCGTTGAAACCAACATCAAATCAATCGATGGGATTGCAGATGTGGCGGTGGATCAACAGATAGAAGTACCCCAGATTCGTCTTATCCCTAAAAGACACATGCTTGCTGCTTACGGATTGACGGTTGGCGATGTGATGGAACAAGTCGATATCGCACTCGCAGGTGAGAAGGCCGGAGAAGTGTATGAGGGACAGCAATACTTTGATTTGATGGTACGATTTCAAAAATCTTCAAGAAATAGTATCGAGGCTGTATGTGCGGCCTTGATTTCTTTACCCAATGGAGGAACTGTCGCATTGGACCAGTTGGCAGTTATCAGTTCTGTTAGCTCACCCAATACCATTTCCCGAGAAAATGTTCAG
>JANQST010000442.1 GCA_028279155.1 Cyclobacteriaceae bacterium | reverse complement strand
TGTGGCTTCAAAATACCTGGAAAAAGGAAATTGAAGATCCTTCGGAGCGATTGAAATTTGTATTAGCGTCTTACAATGTTGGTAGGGGGCATGTGCTGGACGCTGTAAAACTTACAAGGAAGTATGAAAAAGATCCAACAAAATGGCAGGATGTACGCGAATTCTTGCTTAAGAAATCGTATACGAAGTATTTCAGTGATCCTGTTGTGGAGTTTGGCTACTGTCGTGGAGCGGAACCGGTCGGGTATGTGGATGAAATTTTAGAAAATTTTTCAAACTATAAAGCTATTATAAACTCGGACGAACGGGTAGTTGCAATCGATTAACATTAGATGAGTGAAATTATTTATAGAAAAAGCACAATTTCAAGGTTACCATTTAAAATGAGTGTGTATATACATATACTTGCATTACTATTAGTAGCCACTACAAATGAATACTGAACACTTAATGAAGCCACAAGAAGAAACCCTCTTAGAAGAATATCTGAAAACAAGAAAATCGGACCTTAGTCTTGATCAGTTCACCTACATCCTGAAAATTTATCCTGCCTTGCTTGTTTGTATGAGTGATGGAAAATTAGATAAAGAGGAATGGGATGGTGTACTAAGCATTTCCAAAGGCTTAGCGCTTCTATACTTAGATCAAATGCCCAATGCTAGTGCGGAAAAAATTGAACAATTGTTCAGAACAGAGTTTAGATATCTTTTGGAGAACATTGATAAGTGGGAAAAGAAATTTCTCAACACACTTAAGAACTACTTAGGTGAGCATGAAGACGAGAAAGAATTTGTTCAAGAGGCTATGTACCTATTTGCCAATGCTGCTGACGGAATTGCTCATGAAGAGCAACGAACCATCGACACACTTTCTTCTCGCCTATCACTGGATTATTAGCAGGAGAACATATTCAACATCTTAAGGCTATGTAAATCCCTTTGACATGAGTTAACAATCATGTCACCAACTATTTTTTACCCTCGGTGGATAGTAGCGTTTGGAGATCAAGGGAGAAAATAGATTGAAAGGCTTATTAGATGGTTAATCCGTTCGGCCTGATCTGGTTGTTTCTCGTATTAACCATATTATTAGTTTAGTTAAGGTTATGATCAGGCCAAATATCAAAAGCAGCATTCAGGTAATAGTACCCTGGCTGCTTTTTTTCGTCATAGATCTGCTCAAGAAGCCGCAAAGCATTACGGATAATATTTTTTTGTGGTACTACCTTCCAGGATATATCCTATGGATACTCTTCACCATACCTTCCTATCGACTTTTTTCTTGGTCAGAGCGATTGAAGTTGCATCATAGGATTTTGTTCCTCTTCCTGTTGGGGATTGGCATTGGTGTAGTTAAGTTGGGTATAAACCGTGCGCTCTACATTGGGGCCGGGGTTTTGCTTGCGGGAATCCCAGCTACCTTTTCATTTCAACAGTTAATGGGAGGTTCCTTTTTTCTAATGGAAGCTACTATTATTTCATGGGTTATGATCATCGTCTTTTATGTCATTGAAATCACCAAAAAATATCAGCACAAATCCCTGGAAGCGACCAAATTAGAATCCGCATTGACTCAAGCGAATATTCAGGCGCTGAAGATGCAAATCAGGCCGCATTTCCTTTTCAATACGCACAATGCAATTGCGACATTAATGCGTTCAGGTAAGAATGATGAGGCATTGGAAATGCTGTTGAAGCTAAGCGATTTACTACGTATGTCTCTCAACAATTTTGAAAACCAATTGGTCGATTTAGAGGAGGAAGTGGATTTTGCCAAAAAATACCTGGAAATAGAACGAATAAGATTTGAAGACCGTCTTGACCTGGAGATTCGAATAAAGGAAGAAGATAAGCATCTCAAAGTGCCGGTGTTTATTCTCCAGCCATTAGTAGAGAATGGAATCGTTCATGGTGTAGACAAGATATTGGGGCAATCGTTGATCAAGATAACCAGCGAACAACAAGATGATAGCTTGATCTTAAAAGTTTTTAATTCCGGAACGATGAACGCTAATGGCAGGAGCTGTGGTATTGGACTATCGAATGTTCGGGACAGGTTAGAAACACTGTTTAAGGAAAATGCCAGTCTTACACTTGAGGAAGTTGAAAATGGTGTTATAGCTGCGTTGACTCTTCCGAATGTGAATGGAAAAGAAGAAGTTACACCATGAAGACACTGATTATTGATGATGAAAAGAAAGCAAGAGAAGGCATAAAGCTTTTGCTTGCAGGAGATCCTCAGGTTGATTTAATAGGAGAGGCAAAAGACGGCAAAGAAGCGATCGACAAAATTTCTTCCATGAATCCGGACCTGATCTTTCTCGATATTCAAATGCCAGGAATCAATGGATTTGACGTATTGGGAAGTATTTCGGAGCAAGATTGGCCGATAGTTATTTTTTCTACCGCTTACGATCAATATGCATTAAAAGCCTTCGAGGTTAGCGCATTGGATTACCTTCTCAAACCTTATAGTCAAGAACGGTTTCAAAAAGCGCTGGATCGGGCAAAAGCATCCTTTGACGACAAAAAAAACTCCTCAATACAAGAACGTATTAAGAGTCTTTTAAAAGAATATCAAAGAGACCAGAATGGGAATGATTTAATCCATTCGAATAGTGATGCTGATACAAGGCTTATTGTGAAATCAAACGGGAAAATTCACTTTCTGCATGTAAAAGATATTTTTTGGATTGACGCAATGGACTCCTATGTGAAGATCCATTTGTCTGATCATACACATATTGTTAAGAGCACTTTGAAAACTGTGGTGAATAAATACAAGGCATTTGTTCAAATTCACAAATCTCATTTGGTGAATCTTCAAAGAATCCAATACCTGGAATCTTATTTCAATGGTGATTTCTATGTCATCCTTGAGAATGGAGAAAAAGTTCGCGGTAGTCGGAATTTCAAAAAAAACCTCCCAAAAACACTTTAACATAATGAAAGGAACATTAACTATTTTATTCCTTGGTACATTCCTCAATGGAACCACCCAAGAAATCAAGAACGGAACTAATGAACGTTACAAGAATCTTCCGTACATCTTAAGTACGCCAGATAATTATAACGAAGATCAAAAGCACCCCACGATTATCTTTTTACATGGTGGTGACAGATCCAATACGCGGCATCACCCAACCAAATACGCTTCTCGCGCTGGTTTGGACTTCCCATTCATTGTTATAGCTCCATCTTGTACAAGTGGATGCTCATGGTCGAATGTTGATTTGGAAGGAGTTTTGAAACAGGCATCTGAAAAGGTTTCAATTGACCCAAATCGGGTGTATTTGTTTGGATACAGCATGGGCGGAGCAGGTACTTGGGCCAATGTGAAGAAGATCAATCATTTGCTGGCTGCAGCATCACCACTCGCTCCGGCTGGTGGAAGTCTTAGTGATCTCTGCAAGCTAAAAGACCTCCCGATTCGTGTCTATCATGGCACGGCGGATTATGGCTATGATAGAAGTCAAAACATGGTGAACAAGCTAAAAGAATGTGGGTCTGGAAGTGCTGAACTCATTTCTTTGGAAGGGGAAGGACATGGTATATGGCCAGCGATATTCAGCAAACAAGATTTTTACGACTGGTTACTTGCTCAGTCCAGAGATTAATATTTGATTTCTAAGCTTATGATAGTTCCTTGATTGCATTTTCAAGGATTTGCACGAACTCATAAACATCCATAAAGGAATTGTACAATGGGACTGGCGCGACCCGAATTACATTCGGTTCGCGCCAATCCAGAATCACTCCCTCTTCTACAATACGTTCAAAAACAGGTTTACCCAATTTTGTCAGAAACAAGGACAATTGTGCTCCACGTTCTTCAGGGTTTCTTGGGGTGATCATTTTTATGTGTTCCTGAAGAATTTCTGATGTTGAAATCAACTCTTCCAGAAAACCAGTAAGAAGTATGCTTTTCTTTCTTAGCCGGTGAATGTCAGCCCGATCAAAAACCTCAAGTGATGCTAAATGAGCTGCATGAGAGAGTATGTTAATGTTGCTCAACTGCCATCCGTCGGCGGTAGGGATTGGATTGATCTCATTGTCCATTTTGAATCTCCCCTCTGCTTTGTGACCCCACCATCCCGATTGTTTGGGTATATCTGTTCTTCTTGCATTATCCGAATGGACAAAAAACCCGCCTGTTCCACCCGGACCAGAGTTCAAATATTTGTACGAACACCAGACTGCGAAATCAACACCGTCTTCGTGTAAGGTCAAGGGAATGTTTCCTGTAGTATGCGCCAGGTCAAATCCAGCATTGGCTCCGACGCTATGTGCTGCTTCTGTAATTTTCCTTATGTTGAAGAACTGACCTGTATAATATTGGATACCCGGGAACATGACCAATTCCAATTGTTCACCTAGTTCTTCTATTTTGGCCAAAACCTCTTCTGTTGGTAGGTAGTCTGTTCCGTCCTTGGGCTCTAATTCAATTAGGCAATCAGCGGGATCATTTCCACTAAGAACAATCGCTGAGTGTACGGCATAGAAATCTGATGGAAAGGCTCCCCGCTCGATCAAAATCTTGTTGCGATTCCCGGAAGGACGATAAAAGGATGAAGGCGCCAGGTGGAGGTTCGTTGTCAGGTTGTTCATTGCCACCACCTCATCTTCTAAGCACCCTATCAGTTTCGCAAGTGATTTTTTTGAGTTTATATGATAGCTAACCCATGGTTTCTCTCCTGTAAAATGTCCTTTTACGCCTTTTTCCTGCCAATTCCTGAGTTCCTCTTGGACGAATTCTTCCGTCATCTTAGGTTGTAGACCAAGTGAATTGCCGCAGAGATAGATGCAATCCTTGCCATCCATTTGTGGAAAGTGAAATTGACTTCTGAATGCGGCCAACTCATCCGATTGGTCAAGGGCGAGTGCTTTATCTTTCAATTGGAATCTTTGAGTTTAGTCTGTGAACCTAGGATCTGTTTCCATCACCTCCCCACAATTGCTACATGTCCTTTTTTCTTCTGAATTGTAAAACTCCCGAAATCTTGGGAGAAAATCTTTCTCAATGTTGGTCAGATGAAAATAGGTGTCATGCAATTTGTTATTGCAGTTGTCACAAAACCACATGAGACCATCCTGGTGATCAGGTTCTCTTTTTCGTTCGATAACGAGCCCAACTGTGTTTTCGGGACGTGCAGGTGAATGAGGAACTTTAGCCGGATGCAAATACATCTCACCTTCCTTTATAGGGACTTTTACAGCTTTTCCATCTTCCTGAATAGTGACTTCTATATCACCTTCTAGTTGATAGAACAGCTCCTCAGTTTCATTATAGTGATAATCCTTTCGAGCGTTAGGTCCACCAACGATCATAACAATGTAGTCGCCGGCATCCGCATATAGGTTCTTATTGCCTACAGGTGGCTTTAAGATATCCCTGTTTTCCTCGATCCAGGCTTGGAGATTAAAAGGTCTTTGTATGGCCATGTTCCAATTTTTAAGCTTTATCGATTCAGTACTTAAATGAGCACATTTTGATTCCTGATGATATAATATCCATCAGGCTGTATTTTTGGAGAAAAGTTAGCCAAAATTTATGGATTTAAACCTTACCGGAAAGCGAGCACTTGTGTGTGGTAGCACCCAGGGCATGGGGCTGTCGATTGCAAAGGAGCTAGCCAATCAAAATGCACAGGTAACTCTTTTTGCCAGAAATGAAGATGTCTTAAAGGATGTTGTTAAACAACTCCCCGGTGAGGGTCATGATTACCTGGTTGCGGATTTTGATGATCTGAATCGGGTTAAAGAACAAACAATTGAAGGGCTTCAAAAAGGGGACTATCATCTGTTGATTAATAATAGTGGTGGGCCTGCTCCTGGTAAGCTCTATGAAGCTGAAATAGCAGATTTTGAGGTAGCAATGAAAAGACACTTGTTTGTGAGCCAAACGCTTTTGCAGTTAATTCTTCCTGGTATGCAAAAGGCCAACTATGGACGGGTAGTAAATATTATTTCTACTTCCGTTAAAGTTCCTATTCCAGGGCTCGGTGTGAGCAACACAGTAAGAGGAGCGATGGCGTCCTGGGCTAAAACAATGGCTAATGAATTGGGCCAGTTTGGAATCACTGTAAACAATATTTTACCTGGTTTTATCAATACCGGAAGAATAACTTCATTAATAGTCAACAGATCCAAGGCGCAAGGAAGGTCTGAGGAAGAAATTAAAAATGAAATGGTCAGTTCAATTCCAAGTGGTCGCTTTGGAGAACCAGGAGAGATTGCGGATTATGCTGCATTTCTTTGCTCACCAAGTGGGGCATATATCAACGGGACGAGTTTAAGAGTGGACGGAGGGCGAACAGGTTCAATATAAGACAATGGAGAAAATTCAGAATTTCATAGGCGGGAAATACATGGACCCTGTAAATGGTCAATACTTGGATAACTATGATCCCGGTAGAGGAAAAGTTTATAGCCAAATCCCAAACTCTACGCAGGAGGATTTGGATCTTGCTGTTAAGGCTGCAGAGGATGGATTTAGGATCTGGTCCAAAATGTCGATCGACAAGAGGAGTAGAATCCTTCTCAAACTGGCGGATCTGATTGAAGATAATCTGAAAGAGCTTGCAGTTGCAGAGAGCCGCGATAATGGGAAACCCTACACTTTAGCCATTAGCGTAGATATTCCTAGAGCAGCTACCAATTTTCGTTTTTATGGCTCTTCAATAGTCAATTTTTCTTCTGAATCTCATATCTCAGAAGGATTTATGGTCAATTACACACGTAGAGCCCCTATTGGGATTGTCGGATGCATCTCACCCTGGAATTTACCTCTTTATCTTTTTTCCTGGAAAATTGCTCCAGCTTTAGCAATGGGCAATTGTGTGATTGCAAAACCTTCGGAAATGACACCCATGACAGCACATATGCTAGGCGATCTTGCCAATCAGGCAGGAATGCCTGCCGGAGTGTTGAACATTTTGCATGGCGAAGGACCTGGGATTGGACAAGCAATCGTTGAGTCAACGGTGACAAAAGCCATTTCCTTCACTGGAGGAACAGCTACAGGAAAAATTGTTGGCGCAACTGCTGCGCAACAGTTCAAGAAAGTATCTCTTGAACTTGGCGGAAAAAACCCGAACCTCGTATTCGCTGATTGTGATTTGGATGAAGCAGTGAAAATGAGTGTCAAGAGCTCATTCACCAATCAAGGAGAAATTTGTTTGTGTGGTTCAAGAATCTTGATCGAATCCTCTATTTATGATGAATTCAAAAAACGCTTTGTTGAAGAAGCCTCAAAACTGAAAGTCGGCGATCCTTTCGATG
>JANQST010000435.1 GCA_028279155.1 Cyclobacteriaceae bacterium | reverse complement strand
GCCACCTGAAGATAAAGCGCTTTCGCCTTACCAGGTACGGGCTGAGGACATAAAACAAGCTGCTCGATTGCTGAACAACTTAACGTTTATGAAAGATGGAAATGAGTCGAAGCTGATAGACGATCAAGTATGGATCGGTTGGTCGCATGGAGCTGGGGCCGTCATTGCAGCTGGCTATGAAGTACCTGATAACACAGATGGCTTAGTCTTTGACGTTTCCTCAAGTGGAAATGAATTTACCTATGGCCCGCCGTTGAGTAGCAGTTACGATAATGTTAAAGGGATCATGGCATGGTATGGTGGGTATAACTTCTTTGGATACTTTAAGGACGGCAGTGATATTTTTTACGAGCCAATTGAAGGTGTGACCATCGTTACCCACTGTGGAACCAATGACGATATCTGCTATAAAGATTCAAACGAAGCGTTCATTCAAAAAATGATTGATGAAGGTCACGATGTTACGCGTCATATTTATAAAGATGTTGACCATTCATTTGACAATGCCAAAGATGGTGACTCGCAAGAAGGTCAGGACGCAAGAGACCTGGCAAGAGAGCGAGCCTTTAATTTTTTTGATGAGATGTTCAAGGATAAGAAAACAGTCTTGGAAATCAGAGAAACTGCAGTTTTTTCTATTTATCCTAATCCTGCTTCACATGAGTTGAGGTTTTCCAATGTTGAACACACTTTTAAGTATACCATCTTTGACAACTCGGGGAGAAATGTCAAAGATGGAATACTGAATGAGTCCAAATCCAAAATAGGTATTTCTGACCTTTTTAATGGAGCTTATACACTGTACATTTTTACGAAGCGAGCTTTCAGTAAGATCAAATTCGTCAAGATGTAATTAGCTCTTTTCATTTCCTTTTGCTGCTCATTCACACCTCAGTGATTCAACAGGATTGTTCCTCGAAATTTTCCTGGTCTGAAATAGAATTGTTAGGACTGAGATTAGAATCAGAACGATTGATGCAGCCAGAATTAATCCAATGTTAATGTCCTGAGCATATGCAAAATTTGACTTCCATTTGGTTAAGGCAAAGTAGCTAAAAGGTCCTCCGATAGCTATTGCGATCAGTACCAGTGGCATGAAGTCTTTGCTTAGAAGGACTAGCAATTGATTCAGACTTGCTCCAAGCACTTTTCTCATGCCAATCTCTTTGGTCTTTTTCACCAGGGTCATTACAACCAATCCATAGAGTCCCAACATGGCAATTAAGATTGAGAGAAATGTAAATACTTTGGATATTTTACCTACTCTAAAATCATCGGTGTATTGTTGATTGTATCGGTCTTCCAGGAAGAAGTAATCGAAATAATTTCCAGGAAAGGTTTCGTCATAAAGGTTCTGAATGGTTGAGATCAACGCCTCGCTAGCTTCTGATTCCAATTTTATAGAAAACCCGTGACCCGTAGCGTAATAAGGGAGCATAATGATCGGCTCAATCTTCTCATGCAGAGATAATTGATGGAAATCTTTGACTACTCCAATAATCGTCCAACTCTTGCCCCAAAAATCTACCGACCGTCCTATTGCATCGGATGCTTCATTGAATTTTAGGAGATCCAGTGCCGATTGATTGATCAAAATGTTTTTGACTTTATCTCCATCTACATTGTGGTCAGAAGCTTCCATGGCTCGACCCTCTACTAATTCAATGCCGAAAACATTAAGAAATTCATGGTCAGTTGAGATGAAATTAGAGGTCAAATTCTTTGCCTCAGGATTGCTGCTTGACTGAATTTGGAAGATCCGACCCATCCTGCTTCCAAAAGAGCGATTGGATGTGGTTGCACTTCTTACTCCAGCCAGGTTGGAAGCACTTTGTTTGAAAACCTCAATTCTGCTGAAGAAAACACTATCAAACTGACTTTGTGTAGGTCCATACAAAACCATCGTGTTTTCCATGTCGAATCCGAGGTCCTGGTTGACCATGTAATTGATCTGCCGCGAAACAATTATTGAAGCTGAAATGAGGATAACTGCTATGCAAAACTGGAAGATTACCAACCCCTTCCTAAGCCACACGATCTCACCCTTGAGTTTGAAGCTTCCTTTGAGAATATCTTGTGTGCTAAATCTTGTTACGATATAGGTTGGATACAACGAAATAACTACTAGTGATAGGAAAAGGCCCGCTAGCAGTAGGACTGGAAACGGTATAATTCCAATTGTTGCGGTCCATAGAATCATCAAGCTTAGTTCCAATCCGGTTAGTTCATTGAATATCGGTTGCAGAAGCAGTACCAAAAGGGTGGAGGCCAACAAGGCAATTCCATTTAGGAAAATAGTTTCCGTAAAAAATTGATTGGCTATTTGACTCTTAAGTGCTCCAATCGATTTTCGAATACCAACCTCCTTTGCCCGCTGAATGGCCCGACTTGTATTGAGATTAATATAGTTTATCCAGGCAATGAAAATGATGAAAATAGCAGTAGCGAGCATCAACCAAACAATACGTCCATTAGTAACAATTCCAAATTCGTACTCCATGGTGTTGTCAAGGTGTGCTTCCGCAAGCGGCTGTAGGTAGAATTTTTCTTCGCTTCCAGAAACCTCTCCCTGTTTGAAGTATCGTTCTCCAAAGTCAGCTATTTTATCATCCAGGTCAGCAGCATCAATGCCTTCTTTCAATTTTACGTAATGATAAAAGTCTGACCAGTCCCAACTGTTGTCAGCATCTTCGTTGGACTCGATGTAGGTCTTGTACGAAATAAGCGCATCAAATTGAAGATGGGAATTCAATGGTGGATCTTCCAAAACTCCTGTAATAGAAAATGCACGTCGGAAGAGATCAATACGCTGACCGATAAGGTCTTCCAATTTTTCGTTTTTCTTAAGCAGCTTTTCGGCAAAAGATCTCGTGATGACCAGTTCATTGACTTCATCGAGTCCAGTAGCTGGATCCCCCTTTATAAATGTATAGCTAAAGAAAGATAAGAAGTGCTCATCCGCTACGATTGCATTATTGATAAGGTATTGTCCATTATCCTTTTTAGCGTAATTCCGGAAATAAGGTAACATGCGTGTATAGGCTTCAATCTCAGGAAAATCTGCCGCCATTGTAGGTCCAATGGTGGGATAGGTGATGGTCCCATGCTGAATCAGTTCTCCATTTTGGTAACGATCATTGATGACACGATACATGCGATCGGAATCATCATTAAAGCGATCAAAGCTCGTTTCAAAAAGGACATATTGGAGCATTAGTAGTGAGATAGTCATCCCTGCGACGAGCCCAATAAGATTGATTGCTGCAAAAGTCTTGTTCCGTTTCAAATCCCGAACGGAAACCTTTAAATAATTTTTAAATAGAATCATATTGTTTTGAGTTTTTGTATGTTTTCTTAGTCTGTGATACCGGAGAAATGCCAGGGCGTTGAACACGTAGTTAATCCTTGCC
>JANQST010000433.1 GCA_028279155.1 Cyclobacteriaceae bacterium | reverse complement strand
ACGCTCGCATTCTTCATCTTCTTTTGCCCAAGTTTTGCAGCATTCTCCCACCCTGATGACGAACTTGTTATCAAGGAAATTGAACAGGGAGAGCTTGTATTTCCGGATAAGCAAATGACTGCCGAATATGAAGCAGCTTTAAAACGTCAGCGAAAGCGTCTACTGGAGGCTATGCCCTCGTCAGAAAAATTTTTATTATTCATCAAGGCAGGCGTAGAGCATATAATCCCAAAGGGCCTAGATCATATCCTGTTTGTATTGGGGCTGTTTTTTTCCAGTTTGATTTTTGCGTCGTTGCTTTGGCAGGTAACTGCCTTTACGTTCGCTCACACAATTACACTGGCAACTGCTGCTTTAGGTATTGTACAGGTTCCGGGCGCTATAGTCGAACCCCTAATTGCGCTTTCTATCGTCTGGGTGGCTGTCGAAAACTGTGTGTTTGAACAAGCGAACAAATGGCGGCCATTCATTGTATTCGGCTTTGGCTTACTACATGGCTTAGGTTTTGCAGCTGTATTAAGTGAGTATGGACTACCTGAGGGCAATTTAGTACCTTCGTTATTGGCTTTTAATATCGGTGTAGAATTAGGTCAGCTGTTTGTATTGTTTACTGCCGCTATACTGGCCTGGCACATACGAAACAAAAGTTGGTACCGAAAGCGAGTACAGGTTCCCGCATCGTTAATGATTGCTTTGGTCGGCTTATTTTGGTTTATGGAAAGGGTATTTTAATAGAGAAATTTATAGAGCCTTGCTTAACGATGATAGTTTCGCCTTACCACAGTTGACGCTATGAAAAAATCATTCAATGTGCATCAAGTAAATAAAAGTAAAGCCATTTAACAAAATTTTAATTTAGGTGGTAAAAGCTGGTAACAAACACTACAATGAATGCGAACTGGGCTATTTAATAGGACATTGCAAACTGGAAGCTTAAGTGCCTTTAGTAACTTGAACACGTACTCATTTTAGTTAGACGTTGTAGGTAATTGTTCCATCGAAATTCATGAGAATACTAGTTGCTTTTTTGGCTATAATACTTCTTGCTCCTTTAACCTATGGACAGAAGTTGAAGAAAATAAAAGCCATTAACCTGGATACGAAATTTACTCTCGAACTAACCAAAGACGGTTCGCACAACTTGACTTACGAAATTGTATCTACTGAACCCTTTGAAGTTGAATTAGAAATGGGGTCAGCATTCAATTTTTTTGATGAAGATCTTGATAACAACCGAATCGAAGGAATATTCGCAATGGGTTCATTTGGTTCCCAAAGAAGTATTTTGCTAGTCATGAAAAGTGGACTGGACAAACCATTGCAGTATAAACTAATGATTGATACCAAAGGCAGAGGAAAGTACAAAAAAACCTCAACTCATCCATTGAGCCCTGGCATACCTTCTACGGAAGTATGGCCCTATAACATTCAATCGATAAAGATTGCCTCTTTCCAGGAAATAGAGCTTGAACCCATAACGATCCCTGAACCAGGAATCGATTCGACTTGTATCATGAATCCAGAAATGACCGTCAGAAACGGTGAACTTCTATTTAAGCAACATTTCCAAAAAGTGATCAATGGGTTAAACGGAGAATCAGACTTTAAACTTGAAGTCATGTTATCTTTTGAGGATTCGATCAACGCAGAAGACGTTTCACTGGGACATTTTTATTCTCTTGGTGATGGAATTTATCCATTTTTCAAGAACTACAAATTTGGTAATCCCCTACAATACAGAAGGGTCGAATGTCCATATTTTGACGGACATTCGAGTTACTTCTACACTAAGGATGAAAATAACCTAAAAGTAGCTGGCTATGAATGGAGTGAGTTTAAATTAAGTGATTGGCCTGTTGAGAGAGTTGACAGAACTGAATTAAGAAATGCATTTGAACAAAAGTATGAATCAATAAAAGGGATTGTTATAGGAATATTAGGAGAACCAATACCTTTAAATAGAGAACCAAATTCTGGACGGATTGATACCAAATGGAAAAGTTCTGATGGAATCAACGCTTATATGTTCATGTTTGGCAACTACAACGAAATAAGGCTTTATGTATATCGAGACTAATAAACTACCTACAACAGGCACTATCATCCATAAGCTAATGAGCTATTTGCAAAGACATGTGCGATGAGATACTTTTAATTGATATTTGAAAAGTCCAGCTTACGGATGATAGTTGGACGTTAGGATTAATTGAAATCTATTGCCTGTACACATAGTCTTCCCCATTTATCATTATAAACCCATAGGATGTATACCGAGAACTATCTTTCTCATTGTATGGATCAACTCCTTCTGGGACTAACTTTAACCAACACTTAATGTGTTCATCATGAACGAGCGAACTATGTTTATTCCTGATCTTAATTAGAATTTCAGAACTCTTAAAAGAAGAGTTAACATTTAGTGGAGTGTCTAACTTGACAACAAACCATTCAGGGTCTTTACCTTTCTCCGAAACAAGTTCAATACGTGTATCGATTCTTCCTTCACCTATGTGGAAAATTTCACACAAATGTTGGTTGTGAGGAGGGCTATGGAGCTTTATCCTCTTACCAACATGATTTAGAGGAACGATCATATTTTCAGTAAAAATTGAAGTTAAGCTACTATATCCTCTCATACCAGGCATTGCTTCAGTACTGGGAGAACTGAACCGGAATTTCACTGGTCTCCAATATCCTTTGAATAGATCAAAGCTACTTGCATATCCAACATAAAACATGATAAGTAAACCACTCCAAACCATAGAATTTAAATAGGAATATAATGCATCAATCCTTCCTTGAGTTAATCCATTTAGGAGGAAAGAAACTACCAAAAGTGAAGTAAGCAAGATAGCCAAGCGATACTTCACCAAATCGTGTTTGTAATCAATTGAATAATCAAAATATTTTGAATTATTAATAGCATTATTGATCATTATAGCCCAGCATTGAATAAAAAAGGCAAATGCAGCATAGAAAAAAAGAAGCAACTCCTCAAAAAGAAAATAGTCGTAAAGAGCATGAGCAAATGCTCCTAACAAGAAATAGTAAATTACAACGCTGAAGTTTTTTCGTCTAAACTTCCAAATGATGATTCCATAAATAACTATTGAAGCATCGATCATATGACCAACCGCTGATGTTAGGGCTCTTCCAATTACTACTGATCCTGAGATTTCTCTGAAGTAAAGGAGGTTTTCAATAAATGCGAAACCCAATGCTGAGATTGATGCATAGTAGATTAAGTCGATAGGTTCATCAATCTCCTTTGTGAAAACTAAAATGATCAGAACAGGTACAATTTTTATTAATTCTTCAACAATCCCGATTCCTAAAAAGCTATAGACGAAAAGATTATAGAATGTATTACTTGAATATTCAATTGAAAAGATAGTGGTTATGAAGTCTGACAGAGGAAACGTAAAAAAAGTTGCTAACGCCCCAAGACCAAAGCCTAATACTGTGAACTTCAACTTTTCCTTATTAAAGAAGTCAAGATGCCTAATATAAAATAACCATATGCCAGTCACCATTATCGCAGATACAAACCCTATTAAATTCATTTCCGTCAATACTTCCAAGCTTTTTAATAAGTACCTAGAAGCTCCGGTTGACTGTGAAACTT
>JANQST010000421.1 GCA_028279155.1 Cyclobacteriaceae bacterium | reverse complement strand
CGCTTCCGCAAAAAGCGTTTCTTGAGGCCTATTCCATATTTACCATACCATTGCATGTGGTGCTTCACTTGTCCAAGAGGTATATCACAAAAACATAATATCTGGGCTGAGTATGCTATTCTATTCTTTGGTAGCGTTTCCCAGATTGTATTGCTCTGAAATCCATTATTTAAAATAGATATCAGATAATCGAATTCCCTTAAAAAATGAAAAAGTGTATTGGAACTTAGGTTGTCACGATTTTTAGAAGGATGAATAATGTACATTAAAATGTCTAATTAGAGGCCTAAACTTTAAAGCAGTAAAAAAATAGTGATAGAATTTACAAAGAATATGAGGGTTACACATTTCAGTCGTATGAAAAAATAGTCTTGGATTTGAGAAAATAATCCGAACCAATCAGTCTAAATTTAGTGTACACCTCCAATATATTTAAAGTATGACGAATAAAGAGTTACTTATAAATAAGGCTCTTAAAGAGCAACTGCTTTTCACCTCAGAAGATGCCTGGGAACTTTCTGGACTTATCTCTTTTTCTGAAATCAGAGAAATGATTAGGCGAAACTACGATATGAATGAAGAAATTTTAAGAGAATTTTCAGATGCATCTAAAGGGTTTCTAGGCAAATTGAATAAGATCAGCACAAAGAAAAGGATCAAAAAATATTATAAAAGAATAAAAAGAAACAAGATCTCTTACAAAGAAGACGGAAAGATAATTCTAGCTGAAGGAGATTCATGGTTTCAATTTCCACTCCTAATCAGGGATATTATTGACTGGCTAAATAAACGTCCAACAAATGGAATTTATAGTATTGCATATGGTGGGGATTGGCTCACAAATATTATTTATGAAGCCGATTACATAAGTGAATTACCTATACATGATCCAGATGTGTTGTTGATAAGTGGTGGTGGAAATGATCTAGTAGGAGGTAACCGACTTGCAGTAATGGTGGACAGAGAAAATCAAGAAGCTAAACGAACAAAAGAAGATCTGTCTACCATCGATGATCTTTCTTCAGAAGATAAGAGCTATATACTTGAAGTGCAATCATTTATAAGACCTGAGTTTCATGCTTTTATTAACATTCTTAAGGTGATGTATGATAAAATGTTTTCTGGAATTAAATTATCAGGCAAGTATGAAAACATGCGAATTCTTATTCAGGGCTACGACTACCCATTTCCAAGATGGCCGCAGAAAAATCCGATGAAATTTTTTCAATACATGGAGAATAGATTAGTAGGTAGTGGAAAATGGCTAAAACGTCCCTTATCAATTAAGGGGATTCCAGAAAAAGAACATCGATCTATCTTAATGGCAATGATTTTTGAATTTAATGAAATGTTCAAAGAGATAGCTAAAAAACATGAAAATGTGTATCTCATAGACTGCCGAGGAAATGCTCCAGATGATAAGGACTGGATTGACGAATTGCACTTAAGGAATAAAAAGTACAGGCAAATTGCTGCAGCATATCAGTTGATGATAGATCGGAGTATAGAGGGCACATCTTTATGGAGAAATGTGAAAGAAAGTAAAATATTGCGTGTAGTTGATACTTTTTCACTCTGAAACATCAACTTATTTTTGATTTATAATCATCTATAAATTGACTATTTTAAAAGAATAGTCAAATTCTTACATATGGGTTTAAACGACTTTTTACCTCTTTTCATTATTTTCTGCATAGCATGGATTGTTCCTCTAATCTTGTCATGGCTTGAAATTGGCAAACTACCGGCTGTCATAGCAGAGATCATAATGGGAGTGGCTGTGGGACCTTATGCTTTGGGTTGGGTAGAAACATCTCAGTACCTTGATTTCTTGGGACAGATGGGGTTCCTTTTCCTGATCTTCTTAGCAGGACTTGAAATTGATGTGAACAAGATCATTTCCTCCCTTCCGAGAGGACGTCTCAAATTCATCGACCTGATAAGTAATTCATTTTTATTAGCGGTCTTTATCTATTTCGGATCACTTGTTTTGTCTTTTCCATTTGCCTGGCTATTGAGCTATGCCATGGATATCGATATCATCTATTTCACCTTGCTCTTACCAACGGTAGCATTGAGTATAATTGTCCCAATTCTTAAATCCGATGGAGAATTAACCAGAAAATATGGTCAGGTATTACTGATGGAAGGCGCCATTGCTACTATCATGAGTATCATTCTAATCTCTGTATATGCAGGATACCTTCGCAATGGACTAGAAGTAGAACTTTTACTATTCACGGTAATTTTTGCGGTTTTTGCAGTTACCTATGTCGTAGGCAAGCGATTGATTAAGGCAAGAACCTTCCAGAAGTTGCTTTACAGATTAGAACATGCTGCGAGCCAAATTCGGGTAAGAGGAACTGTCGCACTTCTACTTCTTTTTGTTCTCATCGCCATTCTGATTGATACAGAGCCTGTGATGGGAGCTTTCTTCTGTGGGACATTGTTGAGCTTCTTCGTAAGCAAAGAACGCTCAGCACTAGTCTTTAAGCTCGATGGCATGAGCTATGGATTTTTCATACCGATTTTCTTTATTACGGTTGGGGTTAATCTGGACCTATCAGCTCTAACCCATTTTGGAGAATCCATTCCATTTATTTTGACTTTAACAGTCGGATTTTTCCTAACACAAGTAATACCAGCGATTGTAATGGCCAAGGTGTTCGGATTAAAAAAGGCACTAGCTGGAGGAATTCTACTTACAGCCAGGCTCGGTTTAACCATTGCTACAGCTCAGATTGGCCTGTCACTCGGTATTATCGGTACTGCTGAGAATGCAGGGATCGTAACTGCTTCAATTCTTGCGAGCCTACTTTCTCCATTAATCTATAAAGCAATTAGTGGAGAGGGCGAGTTGATCCATTACGTTTATATTCTGGGAGGAAGTCGTGCAAGCTTGTACTTATCAGAACGTTTCAAGATGCATGGGATCTCGTTTATTACCATTTTGGATGAAAAGGAGATTATTCCTGATTTTGAGAAAAAATCTGTACCATTTCAGTTAGTAGAAAATCTATCTACAGCGTCCTTGAATGATTTGAATATTCGCACCTCGGATCAGGTGATTGTTCTTACAGGTTCACGTTCCTTGAACCAAGAGCTCACAAAGTATATCAACCAAGACCTAAATCATGAAAAGGTAATTGCTCAGAAAGACCTTACGCTTCTGGATGAAATTGACCCGAAGTCTTCACTCAAATTTGTAGATCCTGACGAAGTGATTGCGCACTATATTGAAGACATGATTATGCGACCTGATGCTGTGAGTTCGTTATCTGAAAGCTTTGGAATCTATCGAGTGGAAGAAATTAAAATTGTCAACAAAGACATTGATCGCAAATTGGTAAAAGATGTCGCCTTTCCACCTTCAGGATCATTAGTCATACAGCGGAGGGGCGATGAGATGTTCATTCCACATGGAGATACTCATTTACTTCTGGGAGACATTGTAACTGTCATTGGTAACACCTCAGCTTTAGCAGATTTCCGAAAAGTTTTGGAAAGTGATTGATTCAGCGAGCTAATTCCATTTTTTTAATAGGGTTTAGATCTTTTTGAACCCATGCTTACCTATTGTCCACCTGTTTTTTTAGACTGAGGAATCCCCATTCTCGTATTTCGCATAAACAAAAATTGAAATGCGGAAATGAAGAAAATAGTAACGCAATTCTTAATGATTTTCTTGGTAGGATCGGGTTCCATTTATGGTCAGAAATTTTACTGGGCTCACTCTGCTGAGAGTTATTCTAACATCACCAGCGACATTCGGGCAATTGAAGTGACTGGCGATGGTCATACGATTGCATTTGGTGTTTTTAACAACCGTTTGCTCGTGGATGATTTTGTCTTGGAAGAAACAGAGAGCGGAGTCAGCTTTTTCCTGGCAAAATATGCCCCGAACGGAGAAACAGTCTGGATCAAACACATCCAGTGTGACGAGCATTATACGCTGACTAGTAACCAGGTTGGACTAGCAATTGATGGTTCAGACGACATTTACATCACCTCCGAGTACGAAGGAACTTTAGATTTCGGAGATGTAACTGTGTCCAATACAACTGCCACAACGGATTACTTCGTAGCTAAGTATAATTCGAATGGTGACCTTGCTTATGCATGGGGACAAGGAGCTGATGAAGCTGTTGCAGTTGACCTGGCTATTGATGGTTCTAACAATGTCTATTTAGTCGGACATTATGCAGGGGAACTGCGATTCAATGATCCATCTGAAACAATCCTTACTAGTTCTGGCTCGTATGATGCTTTTGTAGCCAAATACGATGACGAAGGTACCGCTATTTGGGCTAGAAGTTTTGGAGATGCAGACAACTATGACCTAAGCTATGGGTTAGAAGTGAATGGATCATCAGTCTATTGGGGAGTAAACTACCGACTTGGAACTACCTCCAAACAGTACATCATGTCCGTAGTTAGGCTTTCGACAGATAATATCCAACAATGGACCTATGACGCAGTGTCAACGGATACTGGCACGAACTATTTCAA
The DNA here is from genome assembly GCA_028279155.1 of Cyclobacteriaceae bacterium. Classification (GTDB taxonomy): domain Bacteria; phylum Bacteroidota; class Bacteroidia; order Cytophagales; family Cyclobacteriaceae; genus Ekhidna. The sequence goes on along the minus strand of JANQST010000421.1, from coordinate 961 downwards.
CCAGGGAAACAGGCTTAAGGCCTACGGAAATGATATCTATGTGGTGGGATATTTCAGAGGTGGAATTCTACCTAATGGGGAAACAGTCCCACTACTTCATGATGATTATCAGTCGCTCACTTTCAAAATCGAGGATACCGGTGCAAATGCAACCTATCATTGGGCAACTGAAATTGGAGATACGAGTTGGGATTATGGGTATTCGTTAACTCGATTGGGTAGCTCTGTATTCACTGCGAGATATACAAGTCCCGACGGATTCATTGATGAGCTAAGTGATTCAGATGGATCCATCATAAGGTCAACAACCTCCAGCTCCAGTGGTACAGGTGACAGGGATTACATCTATGATATTGAAATGTATTCTTCTGACCGGATTGTTTATGGTGGCTACTTTGATGAAAACATTTACTATGGTGAGAACGGAAATTGGACATCAGAAAGCCCAGGACTATTCTTAAGCAAATCCGATGTATTGATTCAACCAGATTGGTTGTCTGGCTCTTATGCCTTTTCTATTACTTATGATAAATCAATCATGGATGAATTTGGGAACACCTATGTCGGTGGTTCTTTTTCGGGCATAATGAAAGAAGGAAACAAGGTGACCAGCTCAAGAGGTGGAAGAGATGTTTTGGTGGAAAAATATGATCCTTCAGGATCTCTTGTATATCGAAAGCTTGCAGGAACGGAACTGGACGATTATTTCGGTGATATTGCCATTCATGATGAAGAACTTTATTTGACTGGTGTATTCGATGTACTAGACGGAGGTGTGACCTTGCACGTGGATGATCAGGAGATTTCAGGGGATGAAGACAATGAAATATTTCTGGCGAGCTACAAAGCATCCGGTGACTTGGATTTTGCCGTTCGGGCAGCAAGCACCGAGGGGGATTTGGATGTTCACAGTATTGGTATTGATCCATCTGGAAATATCTATCTCTACGGAGATGCCAGA
>JANQST010000402.1 GCA_028279155.1 Cyclobacteriaceae bacterium | reverse complement strand
GATCGACATTCTGCGTGCTGTAGGAGCTGAGGTAATTGTGTGCCCCACCAATGTGGAGCCCGAAGATCCAAGATCGTATTATTCGGTGGCTAAGAAATTGAACAACGAAATTCCAAACTCATTTTATCCGAATCAATACGATAATAAAGGAAATACTGCTGCGCATTACGAAACAACAGGTCCGGAGATATGGAGAGATACCGATGGGAAAATCACACACTATGCTGCTGGCATGGGTACCGGTGGTACAATAAGTGGCACTTCGAAATACCTCAAAGAACAGAATGAGAATGTTGTAACGATTGGCCTTGACTCGTACGGGTCAGTTTTCAAAAAATACAAGGAGACCGGAATCTTTGATGAGAAGGAGGTCTATCCTTATTTGACAGAAGGAATAGGAGAGGACATCTTGCCTGAGAATGTCAACTTCGATCTTGTTGATCACATTGTAAAAGTGACTGACAAAGATGCCGCGATTATGACTCGGAAGCTTGCGAGAGAAGAAGGATTGTTTGTGGGATGGTCTTGTGGCTCTGCAGTCTTTGGTGCTTTAGAATATGCCAAAGAAAATTTAAAGGAGAGTGATGTGATGGTGATCATTCTTCCTGACCATGGTACCCGGTATTTAGGAAAAGTCTATAATGACAACTGGATGAAAGACCATGGCTTTTTGGAAGAGCGGAAATTTGCAACAGCCAAGGATATCATCTTGCATCGCAATGGATCCTCTGAATTGACGACAATAGAAAAAAACACAACCATTGGAGAAGCAATCCTTTCTATGAACAAGAAAGGCATTGATCAGGCCCCGGTGATCAGCGGAAATGAATTTGTAGGAAGTGTTTCAGACAGCAAAATCCTGAAAGGCCTGATAGAAGATCCTTCGCTTAGAGATAAGCCCGTGTCTGAAATTATGGACTCGGCATTTCAATTTGTGTCTCCCCACGATACGGTTGATGTGATGTCTTCCATGATTGGCAAAGACAAAAAGGCGCTTTTGATCAGAGATGAGTCAAACCAGGTGCATATTATTACCCAGAGCGACTTATTGGTTGCGATGACGGATTAAGATGTATATTTGAATAAATTAAAATACTAACTCTTTGTTTGCAGTCCTCTCGTGAAATTCGCGGGAGGATTTTTTATTTCCACCGATTCCCAATTCATTCATTCCCTCATTCAAAACTCACTTTGTGACAATACTCATTCCTCATTATGACACTGTTCATGGTGAGCTTCCTTTTCTTCTACTAGCCTTGCTCAAATAAAACCAAAACAATGGATCACAAAGTAGCGACAAAATGGACAAGCGAAATGAGTTTCGTTTCGATCGTGGATGGCCATACGATCACAATGGATGCCAACCCGGCGGTAGGAGGTAAAGATCGGGGGCCAACCCCCAAACCGATGCTATTGTCTTCATTATCCGGATGTACCGGGATGGATATAGCTTCACTTCTGAAGAAAATGCGTGTAGTGGTAGATGACTTCACTATAGATGCCAATGGTAAGCTTACAGAAGAGCACCCTAAACACTACGAAGCAATTCACCTGGTCTATCATTTCAGTGGCAAAGCGCTTGATAAAGAAAAGATTGAAAAAGCAGTCAGGTTATCCCAAGAGCGATATTGTGGTGTGAGCCACATGCTTGGACAAGTGGCGAAGCTGACGTATGAGATCGAGTACGAAGAAGAAACTGTTCTGAATTAAGAATTAAGCATGAGCAATTCGAAATTGTATGATCATTCGTTATCCATTTGTAATTACTAATTACTTCGGAAGTATAGGTTTCAATTTCAGATACGACTCACCTTCAGGTTCAGATTGTTGTGATGGTTCCGGCAAGTAATACGGAAGGATCGTCTCCTCTCGATAAAATGGAATGTTAGCGATTCGATTGTTTCTAAACTTCTGTTCAGGGATTTCGATAGACAAGTGATGCAGCCCTGTTTCCAGGTAGCTTATGTCGATGTAGGTAAGTAGCCCTCTTTGCCTGGTCTTGCTTTTAAAGTGAAATTTAAAAGGAAGGTCCGCAAATACCGAGTCATCGATGGATACCGAATAAAAAGCCTTAAGACATTGGATCCGGGCTTGAGGACGTCCCAATTCCTCAATTTGAAACAATGAATCCAGGTTACAATGAGCCTTAATTGAATCTTCTCGTTCTGCTCTTAGAACAAGAAAAAGTCGCACCGTATTTCCCCGGATAATATCCGATTGTATGGATGCATTGATCGATTTGATGTCATCAACCTGGTCGTCATAGTAGCCGGTATAGGAGCCCGTATTTTGGCTGTCCGACCACAATGAGATCCTGGAAAGGCTTTCACCCGGATAGGTGGAGTTGCTGATTCCACCAACCCACATAAAGCTGGCAACGACAAAAGCAGTCAACAGGAGCCCAATCTTCCATTTTTTTACATTGGATACGAGGATATAGTAGATGGGGCGATAAAAGCGAGCCATTGTAAGTGTGCCAACCACCCGATAGATGGGCCAGTAGATTTTCGACAGCCACCGAAAGCGTTTGAAGAACCCTAATGTGATAAAATCAATGAATCCGATAAAGCCAAAAGCAAGTACAACCAGCAGGTATCCGGCCAGGATGTAGCCAAATGTGTCATTGTCAAAGATGTCATTTACAAAATAGACAAGCGAAAGCACAGGTACGATGATGGTTATCAAAAGGTAGAAATATGCACCCAACATCATCATGAACATCATGAATGAGATCGAAAATAGTGTGCTTGAAAAACCTTCGAGATTCAAAATGATTTTTTCGGTGGAAGGTATTCTGGCAAGGAAATTCTTGTACTTGTCCGTGAGCTTTATTTCGTCGAGGGCGATTCCTTTTGGGAAAGTGAAGCTCAGGCCTACCATCCCCACCCAGATGCCGCGACTGATCAGGTGTGCGATTAGCCCGCTGGTGAGCCAGTAGACAGCCACCTTCATCATCCCAACGAAATTGTCAATGTCATTGGATGCTCCAGTGAAGTTTATCTTGTAGTAATACAGAAAATCATCGAGCAAGCCCGGCATTTTGAACATCCCATACAGGACGATACCCGAGAGCAGTACTTCCGGCTCCCAACTTTTCTGCTGCAGCTCCGAGAGCCATTTAGGTTTATTGTTTTCTTCCAAGACGGTTAGGTATTTAGATGCCCTAAAAATACATTGTCCATCACGAAATTATGAATTAGGCTTCCGAACTATATTACAGGCCATTGAGGCTAAATAAAAAGGGGTCGCTTTGCAACCCCCTTTTTGATAGTTTTTGAAGTGCTCAGTCCACTTAGTTGTTCAAGGCATTATGAACTTCTGCAACTGTCAAATGTCGATCGAAGATTCTGAAATCACCTACTTCACCGTTGAGGTAATTGCCTGTGCAGTAGATTGTCCTTCCAATATAGAAA
>JANQST010000384.1 GCA_028279155.1 Cyclobacteriaceae bacterium | reverse complement strand
TAGCCCCTGAGGGTTCATTAGACACATTCCCAATAGACATGAGAGGAACAACTGTCGTAATTTCTGTAGAGCCAGTTCCTGACAACAGTTCAGCTCCTTTTCTATTGAAACCTTTGGCCTCAATGATTGCAGCTGATGCAGCAACTGCTCCTACTGCCCATGACTTTGGACAAAACTTGGGTTCTCTGCCTACAGGATCTGTAAGCAGATAGATTGTAAACAGGTGAATGCTAATTATGTTTCTGCGAGTCTTCTTACAGGTAGTGTTTAATAGGTAATTATCGGATACTCGCAATTTAGCCCCGGTTGTTTGACAGCTTGTTCAAACACCGGGGTTTTTATGTAAGATAAACTCCCCGATTTAGATCTACCCGAACGTGTTCGTTAATTGTGGTGGACAGCTCATACCCCTTGTAGTTAGCATAAATAGGAAAGCGACCATGACTTCTCAACACCAGAACCGCCGTTGTGACCTTTTTGATTTTTACGGCTAAAAGCCTACTCAAACTATAGGCCAGTGTTTTACCACTGTTGAGTACATCATCACATAAAATGACAGACTTATCTTTCAGGTCATCAAGCGAACCATCAAATTTGATTTCCTCCTCTAGTGGATTTTCTTTGTTAATGGAGATTGTGAAACACTTAGGCGTTTTCTTGGAAATTTCTTTCAGCGAATCAGCAAGAAGCAAGGCAAACTTTTTCCCGCCACCATCTATTCCTACAAGCACGATCTTCTCGTCCATATTGTTTTCGTAGATCTGGTAGGCGATCCTACGTATTATTTGATCAATCTTATTTTTGGATAGGATCTTATCGCTCATTCTCTGGCACAGGCATTACTTTGCTGTCCTTGAAGGTAGATAGTATAACCATCGATTGCAACCCATCAACCACTTCTATGTCAGACACTTTCTCTAACATTAGTTTCTGGTATGATTGAATATCACTAGCTATGATTTTAAGGATAAAGTCTCCTGATCCGGTAATGTGGTGGCACTCGATCACTTCTGGTATCTTATTGATTTCATTAATGAAAAAATCAATGTTTTTCTTGTTGTGACCTTTTAGAGAAACCTGAACAAAGGTGTTTACACTAAGTCCTACGCGTTCGGTATCCAACATTGCGTGGTAACTTTTAATAACGCCCGAAGTTTCTAATTTCTTTACACGCTCTAGTGTTGGAGCTGGTGACAAGCCAATATCTTTAGACAATTGGGCATTGGTGATTTTGGCATTTGATTGCAAAATATCCAGAATTTTCCTGTCAATTTCGTCCAATTTGATTTTCGCCGAGTTAAGTTTCATTACGAAATATTATTCGTTACAAATTTAATAGTATTAGTAATTATTTTGATTATGAACCAAAAAATATCTAATCTTCTAACAATCAACTGTTAAGTGACCCTAAGTCACCACTATTAAAGTTTAATAATTCTTTGAACGGAAGTGGTTCCTGCAAGTTCGATGCGAATGAAGCAAACTCCTGTGGTGAGTGTTTTTAAATCAAGGAATGATCGACATTGTTTTGTTTATTAGGAGCGATTTTTACTTCTTTCCCCTTTTAACAGAATTCAATTATTCAAAGAATAATTCCTTGTTAAACCTAGAAATCATTAGAAAGTTAGTTTCTTAGTTGAAATACTATAAAATCAATTTGAAGTGAAGCAGTATCCGGATCTTACTGTAACGATTGTTATAGCGGTTTACAATTGTGAAAGTTGCCTAGAAGTACTTACAGAAAGAATTCACAAAAGCTTGAAGAATATCACGGAAAATTACATGGTTATTTTGGTGGATGATTCAAGTACGGATAACAGTTGGTCAAAAATTATTGAGCTTAATAAGGTGGACAAGAGAATTGATGGTATAAAACTAAGTCGGAACTTTGGTCAGCATCATGCAATCACTGCAGGCGTAGATCACACTTCTTCTGACTGGTTGATCATTATGGACTGTGATTTACAGGATAACCCAGAATATATTCCATCACTTTTGAAAAAGGCACATGAAGGCTATGATATAGTTCAAGCCAGAAGAATTGCTGTTGCTGGCAATTATTTCAGAAGGATGTATTCAGCAATTTTCTATAAGCTTTTCTCCTTCTTAACCGGAACAAAATACGATGGAAGTATTGGTAACTACGGTATTTACAGTAAAAAAGTATATAGCGTTCTTAAACAAATGAGAGAACCAATGCGAGCCTTCCCCCAAATGATTAAATGGACTGGATTTCGGGCTACAACAATTGATGTAGAACACGACAAACGGTTTAGTGGGAAATCCGCTTATACTTTTATGAAACTCTTTAGCTTAGGAACCAATATAATCATATCTTTTTCCAACAAGCCACTTAACCTGACCATTAGGCTGGGATTGATAATTTCATTTATAGCCATTCTATTCTCACTTTATAACCTATTTGCATACTACACCGGAGCAATTCAGGTTGTTGGTTATGCAAGCATCATTATATCCATATGGCTACTTGGGGGTCTCATCATATTTTCGATAGGAATGTTAGGGGTTTACATAGGTAAAAGTTTCGATGCTCTTAAAGGCAGGCCATTATATATCATAGAATCGACAACAAAACAAACAGATGAAAGAGTCTGAAACCAATATTGACGCAGATGAAATTACAATTGGACTTGGTGTTAAAATCGAAAAAACAGCAGTAATCCGGGGAATTGACGGCAAGGCCAAAAAAATCGAAATTGGGGACAACACATACATTGGTCATAATGTTCAAATCATTTGCGATGAATTCAAAATTGGTGACTATTGCAAAATTCATCATGACACAAATATTCATGGATATAAACCTTGTATAATAGGTCACAATGCATGGATAGGTCAATTCAGCATCATTGATTCAAATGGTGGAACAACAATCGGTGACAATTGTGGCATTGGTGCTCATTCACAGTTGTGGAGCCACATCAAGTTTGGTGATACACTTCATGGTTGCAGATTCAATTCCAATCACCCATTAATAATAGGTGATGATGTTTGGTTTGCCGGTCATTGCCTTGTTTCCCCTATTCGTGCTCACAACAAATCGATGGCTATGGCAGGGTGCGTGATTACTGAAGATATGAAAGAAAACACAGTTTATGCAGGAGTTCCGGGAAGGGAAGTCAGTGATAAATTAGGCAATCAATTTCAGGAAGTTTCCCTTGATAGGAAAATGAGTATAATGGAAAACTACCTTGAGATAAGTGGTTTAAAACAAAATGCAATAAAGCTTGTAACAGATCGAAGTGAGATCATTGAATCAAATTCCGTTTCGTATTTTAACATTGCCGAAAGAAAGTACACAAAGAAAGGTACTGAGGCAGAAATTGCTTTTATGAAATTTCTATTACCTGAAAAAGCAAAGTTTACACCCTATTAGCAACTTCGTTCAATGAATCAGTGATGTTAAAAGATATCCCATTTAATAAACCACATCTCACGGGAAAGGAAATTGACTATGTAAATGACGCATTCGAAAGAGGGAAATTTTCCGGAAATGGTTATTACACTAAGAAATGTCATGAGTTTTTTGAGAAGAAATATGGTTTTGGGAAATGCTTTCTAACAACAAGTGGTACAGATGCTTTGGAAATGGCCGCCATTCTTCTTGACATTCAAGCAGGCGATGAGGTTATCCTGCCGTCTTTTACCTTTGTCTCAACAGCAAACGCGTTTGCACTCCGAGGAGCAAAATTATTGTTTGCTGATAGCAGCATTCACAATCCCAACATTGATCCAGAGGAGATTAGAAAATTAATAACTCCAAATACCAAAGCAATTGTTGTGGTTCATTATGCAGGGATTGCCTGCGATATGGAAGCCATAGTTGATATAGTTAAAGACACTAACATCTCACTCATTGAGGATGCGGCACATTGCATAGATGCATATTTCAATGAACAACCACTGGGGTCAATTGGTGATTTAGCAATATTTTCCTTTCACGAGACAAAGGCTATAAGTTCAGGTGAAGGTGGAATGTTGGTGGTAAATCAAGAACATCTTGAGGAAAGAGCTGAAATTGTCTGGGAAAAAGGAACGAATAGAGCAGCATTCTTTAGGGGAGAGGTTAATAAATACCAATGGCTTGACCTAGGATCATCCTTTTTACCATCGGAGATCACTGCGGCATTTCTTTTTGCTCAATTGAAACACCTTGATGACATTCTCGACAAGAGGATCAGATTATGGAATGAGTACTTTATAAACTTTGAAGCTCTGGAAAATAGTGGTAATGCACAAAGACCTTATTTGCCATCTTATGCTACTACGAATGGCTTCCTTTTTTATTTAATATGCAGCACCACTGAAGAACGAAATCATCTTATAGATTACATGAAAACAAAAAAAATTCATGCTGTTTTTCATTACTTCGCCTTGCATATCAGTCCCTACTACAAAGACAAAAGTGTACAAAAGAAGCTCTCAAATTCAGAAAATTACTCAGATAAAGTGATCCGTCTTCCTTTATTCTATGACCTGGAAGATAAAGATCAAAGGAGAATAATTGATACAGTTCAAAACTTCTATTCAAAGTAGAGACGTTACCTAAAAAGGTAAATGCCTATCAGTTACAATTTGATAATTCTCTGTATTGAGGTTACGCCAGAAATTTCTATGCGAATAAAATAAACACCAGTTGTGAGTGCCTTTAAGTCAAGGAAAAAGTTATTCAAGCCTTCATGAGTTTGCGGAGCATGAACCATTTCAACTTTTCCAGCAGAATTCAATAAAGTTATTATCGTTGATCCACCACTAGGTGCCACCAATCTTAATCTAACCTGATCGGATACGGGATTTGGAAACGGAGCTTCTACGACAACCCTGGGTTCAATTGCAATACATTTTTCATTGTCCAATGGATTATTGTCATCAAAGCCATTGTATTGCGAGTTTAGCGAAACACATAAATAACTCAGTTCATTTGAGTTCAATGGAACGCCAATATTTAGGCTTACGAGTTGGCTTTCACCAATTCCAATCTCAGAGGTGATTTGTTCCGTAACCGAAAATTGATTTTCCAATTCGATGACAACTTCAGTATCGTCGATTGGAAGATTGCTATTGTTTTGAATTTCAAGGAAGATTGTTCCTTTTCCTTCATTTTCGACCACCTCAAATTGACCAATCGAAAGGTCTACAACTGGTACTGCTATTAACACTGATGTTGTTGTGGTATCGCTGCACCCCAGGTCATTATCTGCAACTATACTAACCTGGTAGGTTCCGGGATCTGTGAATTCAAAGGTCTCATCAACTTCATTGTTGCTCACAAAATTTCCATTGAACAGCCATTGGTGTGACGATCCACCTGTTGACACATTCGTAAAGGTGATGTTGTCCCCGGGAACGCCAAAAGTTTTTGGAGAAGTCATTGCTGATTGAGGAGCTCTGTTGATCACAATATTATTTGTTGTATTCACCACACACCCAGAAGCCGTGGTTACTTCAAGTGTGAGTTCATACGTGTTGTCTGGTAGTGATTCTAATGTTAAACTACTTCCATTACCTACAGATGTACCATCTAGTGACCATTCTCTTGATACGATTGGATCTTGCAACACGGTTGATTGATCCGAAAGCTCGATCAGTTCATTACTACAATCGCCATCAACGCTAAAATCAACGGTGAGAAGTTCCAGGACTTCAATCTCCTTGGTGATTGTCTCAGAACAGAAGTTTTGTCCAGTCACTTCCAGTGTTACTTCAAAAACTCCGGGCCCACTAAACGTGTGATCGATTTCTTCAGTGGTATAATTTACTCCGTCCAATGTCCAAAGTCGAGAAGTTATTTGATTACCCGGTGACAATGTCACGTCAGTAAATGAAGACAGCTCACCTTCGCACCCTATGTTCATTGAGAAGTCAGGTTGAGGTGCAACTAGAATTTGGATGTCTTCACTGTGCGAAGATTCACACCCAGTAGAACTTACTGTTTCCAGACGAACATTTACAGTTCCCTCTGCTTCAAAGTTTAGCAATGGATTCTGTTGATTCTGCACCTCAGTTAGAGGTGTATCACCAATGTACCAGTTTCGTGATACGATATCCGCCCCACTAACGGTCGAAAGATCCATGAATTGAATCCCTTCAGAGCTGGTACATGGAACATCAAAATCAAAAGAAACAACCGGAATGGATGAGACTGAAACCTCCTGAAAATGTGTATGCTGACAACCAGCTGCATCCAACACCGTAAGTGCCACATCGTAGTTCCCGGGCGTTGAGAACAAATGGTTTGGACTTTGGCTTGTTGATGTAAAGCCATCATCAAAATCCCAGGACCAACTGACAGGTCCGTTTGTGCTTTGATCGGTGAAGGAAATCGATTCGCCTTCGCAGACAGAAAAAGAGGATGAAGTGAAAGCGGCTGTAGGTCCATTCTGAATTTCTATTTGAATTGGTGTCGAAATCTCCTCGCACCCTGGAATGATAGTTTTCAGTGTTACGGATTTCGTCCCAGCAGTCAAAAATTCAAACGATGGATTTTTATCAAACGAATTGCCTTCTCCATTAAAGTCCCACTCGTAAGATATCACCCCAGTATGAGCACTCTCATCTGTGGTGTTGACAAAGGAAACCAGTGTGTTTTGACATTCACTGTTGGGAGCTGTAAAAGTCGGTGTTGGCGGATCTGGATAGATGGTGATTTGCTGCTGCACAAGTCTATCACACGTATTATCAGCAAGATGCAGGCTCACATTGTAGTCACCTGGTCCAAGAGAGGAATAATCAAAGGAGGGGGTAGGATTTGTGCTG
>JANQST010000334.1 GCA_028279155.1 Cyclobacteriaceae bacterium | reverse complement strand
TACATTGACCAACATTATCTACCTGGCTGGGCTAATATTGCTCCTAACCTTTATGGCAGGACTGCTTCCTGCGTTCCTTATTTCCAAAGTTTCTGCCATCAAGGTGATAAAAGGAAATATAAAAAGTGGTTCACAATATAGCCTGTTAAGAAAAGGGCTAGTAATTACCCAATTTACAGCAACAGTGGCGCTTCTCATTTCGATTCTTGTGATGAACGATCAAATATCATTCATTGAGAATAAGGACCTTGGAATGAAAACGGACGGCATTATCAATATAAACTTCCATGGTCATGAAGAAGTACGAGATCAGGTGGACGTGCTAAGACAAAGAGTATCGCAGTTATCTCGGGTAAACGATGCGTCCTTTGTTTATAATTCGTACCCGGTCTTCGGTGTTAGCAACAGCACTACAGATGTTGAAACTGGTGATGGAACAACAGTAACCTCAAGTATCTATACACTTCGTGTCGATCAAGATTTTTCCAATACCCTGGGACTAGAACTCGTTGCGGGTAGGTTTTTTTCAAGGGACTTTCCAAGTGATACAACCCAATCAATTGTTGTAAACGAAGCCTGCATTCAGAATTTTGGATGGAAAAATATCGAAGATGCAATAGGAAAAAAATTTGGTAGAGAACCCTACTTAAGAAGAGTTATTGGAGTAGTACGTGATTTTAACATTGAAGGCCTATATAGGAAAATCGAGCCCGTAAGAATTCTGCCTGTACGTAACGACTACTACTACACCTCATTAATCGTCAATGCCAATCTCTCAGATCCAAAGTTAGTTTACGATCAATTGGAAACTGTTTGGAAAGAAGTAGTTCCAACTATTCCCTTCGACGCTACATTTATGGATGATGATCTAAGAAATCAGTATACCATCGTCTATAATTTCCAAACAATTTTCATGGTCTTCTCATTCATTTCGGTTGTCATTGGCTCCCTTGGTCTCTTTGGATTAGCCACAGCCACTACCAACCGTCGAATCAGGGAAGTAGGAATACGCAAAGTTCTTGGAGCTTCGGTTTATGAAATTCTGACAATGATTAACAAAGACTTTCTTTACCTAATCATTATATCAGGGATTGTGGCAAGTCCCGTTGCGTATTTCCTAATGGAAGAGTGGTTGGATATTTTCACATACCATGTGTCCTTTGACTGGTTGTTCATTATTTATGCGCTGGTAGGAGCACTTACACTGACCATTATTACTGTAAGCATTAAAGCATATAAAACTGCATTGGCAAACCCTGCGCATGTCCTTAAGGACGAGTAACGCAACTACAAGACATACCATTATTTACCAATAGGAATAGTATCAATTGCTAATTATTTTAGCAAAGTGAGATACTACGCTAATAGCAAGCCTTCACATGGAGTGGCATTTAAACCATGGGCTGATCGGGTAAAAGAACTGCTGGATGAACATGAAATTGCTCTTCCCCAGAAACATGAGCTTATCAAATACTACCATGACAACCTATCTTATGAAGATGTACTAAGAAAAGAGCAATTCAAAAATTTTAAGACCGTCTGGATGGAGGTAAATGTTAAACACGAGCAAGGGACCTACAATACACGGTTCAATACCAGTGAACAAGCGAGGGAGTTTTTTAAGAAGTTTCCTGAATTGAGAAAGGAACTGGAAAGGAATTGAGAATTAGTTCATTCAACCGCTTGTAGTGACAGCTAATACATCACTCTACTCAAACCTCAAGCTCTCAATCGGATCCAGTTTAGATGCTTTGTAGGCTGGAATAACACCAGCGATAAGCCCAACGATTGTTCCAACAGCAACCCCAAATATTATCCAGAGCCAAGGAACGATAAAACCACCTGAACCGATGAAACTAGAGGTGACATTTCCTATTAGGATACCGAAGATAATTCCTCCAATACCGCCCATTTGACAGATCACAATGGCCTCAATGAGGAATTGCTGACGAATCTTGAGTGGTGTAGCACCGAGTGCTTTTCGCACACCAATTTCCCTCGTACGTTCGGTGACGGAAACCAGCATAATGTTCATTAAGCCAATTGATGCTCCCAGGAGGGTTATGAAACCAATGGTAAATCCTCCTGCTCGTAGATATCCTGTTATCTCACCAATTCGCTCAGCCAATGATTTACTGACTCTTATTTCGAATGAATTTTCGCGTTGTGTTATTGGGTCTCTGCGGATGGATCGCATAAGTCCGGTAGCAATACCTGTGGCTTCTTCAATTTGTCGAGTGTCTGGTACGGAAACAGTTGCTTCATAACCAAATCGGCGATCAGCACCGATAATTCTAGCAGTTCTCAGAGGAACCATGATCCTGCGATCAACTCCTGTATTTCCACTCACACCACCCTGCTCTTGCACCGTACCAAGTACTTTAAACTTAGCTCCCAGGACTGTTATTTTTTTTCCCACCGGGCTTTCGTTATCCTCAAACAAAGCATCTACCACATCGCTACCTATTATACATACATATGCTCCATTTTCAATCTCAGCATTGGAGAAGCTTCGACCCTCTCCTATATCATAACCGTCTACCAGTAAGAAATTCTCATCACCCCCTCGTACCATCATGTTTGGGTTGGTCACCTTGGATTTGTATTTGGCTTCCGTATTGAATGAGACCACCGTATTAACACTTACAATTCCGGGTCCAGAATATTCATCCTTAAATTGAGCCAACTCATCATATTTGATGGGAGGAAATATTTTTTCCTTTTTTCCTTCATTCGAACCTCGATTCGCTCGCTTGCTTTCAATGTCGAAGGTATTGGCACCAATGTTCGAAAAACTATTATCGATTGAGGCCTGGATACCATCAATCGCAGTAAGAATACCAACCAAAGAAGTTATCCCTATCGAGATGATCGCGGCGGTGAGAAACGTTCTCAGCTTACTTGCTTTGATCGATTTAATTCCTTCTTTTATGTTTTCTCTAAGGTTCATCTTCTTTCTTTTTGAAAGGTATTTCTAATCAAACGTCTCGGCACTGTCATGGTTGAGAGTTATTTGAATAGTATATTAGTTAAATGGTTGATTGGAAAACAGTGTTAAATGTTACAACCACTTAACCAAACATTTATATTGCCGTCTGCCACAATTAGTATAACACACTAAACTAGTTAACGTTGTAACTACAAAAATGAGCCAAATGAGGGGAATTTTCACCATACTTTTCTTAAGTATCATCTTGCCAATTAAAGCTGCCTACATTTTGATCCCTATGGACGAAAGTCAGAGCAATCATCTAAAGGCATATGGTATTGCATACTGGATCCTAACCAAAGAAGTAAACGTGGACTGGATGCTTAATTATAAGGGTGGTAGTTTCATGGTGAAATACCTACAGGTATTTGAAAATGAGTGCATAATACGAGGTGTTTCTTACAATGTGATTTCAGATGCAGAGGCAAACCAAATACTGAGTTTGATTGCCAGTCCATCTTCTAATATGGACGTAATGAAACTAGAAAAATACCCGAAAATTGCGGTCTACTCTCCTAAAAGCAAGCAACCCTGGGACGATGCGGTAACCCTGGTGTTGACTTATGCTGAGATTCCCTATGATGTGGTGTTCGATGATGAAATCATCCAAAACGAGTTACCAAAGTACGACTGGCTGCACCTACACCACGAAGATTTCACAGGTCAATATGGGAAATTCTACAGGGCCTACCATCATTTCCCGTGGTATCAACAACAACAACGAGAATACGAAAATTCAGCCAAAAAACATGGGTTTACTAAAGTCTCCCACCTCAAACTTGGCATTGTAAAAAACATTAAATCGTACGTAGCAAGCGGTGGCTTTTTATTCGCTATGTGTTCCGCTACAGACACCTATGACATTGCTCTGGCAGCAGAAGGTATTGATATCGTTGAAAGCATCTACGATGGTGACCCAGCAGATCCAAGAGCGCAATCAAAACTGGACTATTCAAGAACCATGGCGTTTGAAAACTTCGTGCTTGAACGAGACCCAATGCGTTATGAATACTCCAGCATAGACAATCAGGCCAATGAGCGTGGGCTTGTTGAACAAAATGACTTCTTCACATTGTTTGAATTCTCTGCCAAGTGGGATCCTATACCTACTATGTTGACGCAGAATCATCAGCAGATCATTCATGGCTTTATGGGACAGACCACTGGTTTCAAAAAAGAGTTGGTAAAAGGAGATGTCATCATTATGGGACAAGCCAAGTCAATCAATGAGGCGAAATACATTCACGGTGTACTTGGAAGAGGTTTTTGGACGTTCTATGGTGGTCACGACCCGGAGGATTACCAGCATTTTGTGAACGAGCCTCCTACCGACCTAAATCTTCATCCTAACTCTCCTGGATATCGATTGATTCTGAACAATATATTGTTCCCTGCTGCCAAGAAGAAAAAACAAAAAACTTGATTCAATTAGGAATTCAATATCAATCAGTGCATTCGATCTGCCCTGGCTTCCAGGGTTTTCATTATTTCAGCTTCCTCCTTTAAGAATTCCCGCCATCTCTTCTCTACCTTATCCTCAGGTAAATACTCTTTAGCCAGTTCAATGAAATTGTGGTAATGCCCTGCTTCTGAGACCATCAAATCATAGTAGAATCGTTGAAGCTCTTTGTCTTCCAAATTTTTCCACAAGAGCTTGAAACGTTCAGCACTGCGAGCCTCGATTAATGCATTCATCAATAGTCGTTCTACCAACTGCTCATCCCTACTCCCACCTTTTTTCATAATATCATTTAGCCGGATCACATATTCGTCTTTGCGAGCTTTGCCTAAGCCATATCCACGTTTTTTCAGATGCTCAATGACCAGCTCGAAATGAGCCCACTCTTCTGCAACAACGGGCGTCAGGACTTCCACCAACTTCTCTCGCTCCGGAAATTGAATGATAAGAGAAATACAAGAGGAAGCCGCTTTTTGCTCGCAGTATGCATGATCCACAAGTATATCTTCAATGTTCTTCTCAGCGATATTGACCCACCTGGGATCGGTGGGAAGCTCTAGTCCCAATGTCGTTTTTTGTACTTCCATCAGTCAAAAAAGGTCCATCTAATAATTATATCAAAGTTCTTAGGCTGGCCTGGGTAATAAGGTGTTACAAAATAACCTTCGTCCGGAGGTTGGTTGAAATAGCCCCATTTCAAGCCAACGAAAAATTTATCCACCTGCATCGTGAAGAAAAGATCCGCTTTGAAATAGCTGGGAATTTCAAACTCATCCTGCAAATAAAACTGTTGAAGAACAGGACTGTAGGCATTGGCAAAATAAGAGGTTCTTGCATGGGCATCTACTCCTACCTGGACTGGAATGGCGTTGTTAAAAAGCTTACCTTTCCAATAGTATCGACCATTGTAGAAAATCTCTGGAATTCGAACGGCATCTGCAGACCCACCGGATACATCAGTGGCTAAGACTTCATTTTCGATGTGAAAGCCTTCTCCTTCCGGATTACCAATCACTGTATTGATTTCCCCTCCTATTGTAGCGATGGCAATTCCATCTGAAGCCTGAATCGGTTCCTGGTTTGTTCCGAAATAGATGAAATCATTGTAGGCTGTGAATGAAACTTTAGGAATAAGTGTGAAGGACTTATATCTCAGCCTTAAACTTCCGTCAAGTTTGTTGACAAAAACAGGTGAAAAGTCATTGTGCCATTCATAATGATTCCCGAAATAGTCATTGTACAGGACAGGAACGCGATAGCTCTTGGATGTATATTTCAAATTAATCAAGTCGCTCACCAGACTACCACTGAATTGGTATTCTCCTGTCTGTAGAACCTCAGCTTCTCCAATGACCCTGAATTTCTCCTTCCAATTGAACCGTGTATACCCACCCGCATAAGTTTCGGTGGTTTTACCAACTGGATCCAGCAATAAGTAGTCAAAGTCAACAGTTCTAAGTTTTATATATGCCCGGTAAAAAATGCTGGATAGATCTCCCTTTATACCGACCTCATTGGTCAAGGCTGAGAACTGTGCTCGTTCCTGGGTACTATCTGGATCTATTTGAAATACGCCATTGTAGGCATCTCTATAAGTATCATATGAGGATGTAGTAGCTCCGTCCTGAAAATCCTGGTAGATGTTCTTTTCATTGTACAGATCAACCGTATGATAGAGCTGAAATTGCTCTGCAATCTGATAATCGTGATAAAGATGTAGCGTCGATTCACTCCTTTCATTCTTGGCCTCATCTAATCTCAATAGGCCATTGTTTAGTCTAAACAACTCAGAAATTGTAGAGTCATTACCAAATCGCATTCCACCTAATTCAAAAACATTGTGTGTTGTTTTGGTGTAGTAAAAAAGTGCCTGGTATGGAATTTTGTTATGTTTATAGTGCGTATAAACATCGAAAGAAGTTCCGTTTGTTTGACGGTCACCAACCGCATTTCGAGCGAAAATTTTATCAGCCGTTATTTTATGAAGATCAAATCCCAAATTCCATCCTTCTCTTACATTTCTTGAAAAATCTACATTGACAATATTCTTGTTACCACCTCCTACAAAAGCAAAAAGGTCAATGAATGGCGATTTTGTGTCGTAATATTTGATTGTATTCAACCCTTTCCTCGCATATGGAGCAAATGCATTAAAACCTGAAGTTCTTCCTATCAATTGTTGAGGCTCAAAAAAGACAGAGGTCAACGCAGTTCCAAAATTTCCCAGGTTCTGATATTTGCGAGTATTTTTATCTATAAAAGACTGTCTTTCAAATAGATATAACGAAGTATCTAAAGTAGAGTACTCTTCTTTTGAAGCCTCATTATTGAGAATATCAGACTCATAAACAAACTTGGTTGTATGAGCTCCATATACAAGTTTTGTAGAATCATCCAGCAATTGTGAAAAGGACTGGAAGGCGCAGAATAGGGAAAGGATCAGTACTAGTTTTCGCACAAGCAAAATTAAGGATTGAAGATGTAGTCGTTTGAACTTTTTTTACCTTTTACAAAAAGTGTTCCTGATATTTGAAGGATCAATGAAAATTGAAATTTGAATCATTCAACATGCAAATAAAAGACATAACCTCATTTCTGGAAAGTTGGGCACCTCGTGCCTTGCAAGAATCCTATGACAACTCGGGCTTGATCGTGGGTGATGGAAATGATGAAACAAAAGGCGCACTTATAACGCTTGATGTCACCGAAGAAGTTCTGGATGAGGCGATTGCTTCCAACTGCAATATGATTATAGCCCATCATCCGCTGATCTTCTCAGGTATCAAAAAAATCGGAACATCACACTGGATCGACAAATGCATTCGTAAAGCCGTCAAAAATGATCTGAACATTTACGCCATTCACACCAACCTTGACAATGTCAGCTCTGGCGTCAATCAAAAGATTGCTGAAAAAATCGGGTTGGCGGACACGCGAATTTTGCAGCCGAAGAAAGACACCTTACTAAAACTCACCGTTTTTGTTCCAACCGAAAACAAATCGAAATTGCTTTCAGGCTTGTTTGAAGCGGGGGCTGGAGAGGTCGGTAATTATGATCATTGCAGTTTTCAATTGACTGGTGAAGGAACATTCAGACCAAATGAAGCTGCTAACCCAACCATTGGAAAGTCAGGAGAGGATGAAACTGTGCAAGAAACAAGAATTGAGGTGATTCTCCCCTTCTATGCAAAATTCAGGGTTTTGAGCGCTATGCGGTCCAGCCACCCGTACGAGGAAGTAGCATACTACCTTTCTTCTCTTGAAAATATTAACCAGGAAGTTGGGTCCGGAATGATTGGAGATCTGAATCAAAGTCAATCCACCAATGAATTCTTGACTTACCTGAAAAAAGTAATGAATTTAGAAGTCATCAAGCACACGAAGCTTGTGCAAGACAAAGTCTCAAAAATCGCGGTTTGTGGAGGTTCAGGTAGGTTTTTATTAGAAACAGCCATTGCAGCAGGAGCTGATGTTTTTATAAGTGCCGACTTCAAATATCATGACTATTTCGAGGCAAATGAAGAGATTATCATTGCTGATATTGGGCACTATGAAAGCGAGGTATTTACGAAAGAACTGATATACGAAAATTTAACTAAAAATTTCGCTAAATTTGCGTTCCGTTTATCGGAGGTAGACACAAATCCTATCAAATATTTATAAATACTGAATGGAAAATACAGTAGCCCAAAAGCTCGAAGCGCTAGAAAAACTACAAAAATTAGATTCAAAAATTGACGAGATCAAAAAAGTGCGAGGAGCCCTCCCGGAGGAGGTTCAGGATCTCGAAGACGAAATAGCAGGATACGAAACACGACTGGAGAAGCAGACGCAAGATCAAAAAGATTTTGAGGACGCGATAGCTGCAAATAAGGCAGCAATCAAAGATGCTGAGAAGTTGATCAAGAAGTACGAAGAGCAGCAGATGAACGTGAGAAACAATCGTGAGTATGATGCAATTACTAAAGAGGTAGAACTTCAACAGCTTGAGATCCAGATCCTGGAAAAAAGAATAAAAGAAGCCTACGAGAAGATAGAAGGAAAGAAAGAAGAGGCGGAAGAAACGAAAGGCACTCTGGCAGAGCGCAAGAAAGATCTAGAAGGAAAGAAGGGCGAGCTTGACACAATCACTAAGGAATCTGAAGCTGACGAACAAAAGATCGAAAAGGATCGCAAGAAAGCAGAGAAGAATGTAGAAGAGCGATTACTGAAATCTTACGAACGAGTTCGCAACAACATGAGAAATGGTCTGGCAGTTGTTCCTGTAAATCGGGGCGCATGTGGCGGATGTTTCAATATTGTTCCTCCTCAGAAGCAAGCAGAGATCCGTGAAAAGAAAAAACTTATTGTTTGTGAGCACTGTG
>JANQST010000321.1 GCA_028279155.1 Cyclobacteriaceae bacterium | reverse complement strand
CTTTTAGATTCGGTTCAAGTGCAAGAACTTCTTCCTTGGTCAAAGCTTTACTTTCCATATTGAATTGCTTGTGCAATTCAATCTCATGGTCGAAAGATGGCAATGATTGTT
Source organism: Cyclobacteriaceae bacterium (assembly GCA_028279155.1). Classification (GTDB taxonomy): domain Bacteria; phylum Bacteroidota; class Bacteroidia; order Cytophagales; family Cyclobacteriaceae; genus Ekhidna. The sequence continues at coordinate 3,343 of JANQST010000321.1, read as the reverse complement.
CAGATTTCGCAACATATAGCAGTCCGCTTTTTTTCCATTCAGATGAGTTGGGTTCATTCTGAAAAAAATCTTCGTACAAATTGAAGCTTTGTTGTAAGAGTTGATGACGTGCCTCTATTGCTTTGCTCACATACCCGGACTGGGCATATTTCATGAAATTTAGAAACCATCTAACAAACCTCACATTTAGTTGTGGTTTGATTTTCAATGGGGCATCCTTCTTGCCGAGCCATTTAATTCCTTGAAAAATGGCACTAAAAGAATTTAAAGGTATGATGTGACTGGGAGTGACCAGTCCACAATTACCTTCGGATGCTGGAGTCATTTCAGGGTTGTCATCCACAATCGTGACTTCATGTCCGGATTTTGCCAGATAATACGCTGAAAACTGGCCAATAATCCCCCCCCCAATTACGAGAACCTTCTTCATTTTTTTGATGAAATAACGGCCGCAATTTATCTGATTCTGCCCATTTTAATCGCAGGATTTTGGTTGGCCTGTATTGAAAAAAACAATTGGTTTGGTAGTGCTCAACACGTTTGAGGTGATTTTCTTAGTTTCCTGACGATAGTAATTCAATTTTCATATGATAAAATGCCTATTTTAGCGAAAAATTCCCAAAAAACTCACCTTTTTGGGTATTCCAAGATAAATTTCATCTTGAAATAGTACTATTTTTGAGCTCTTCCAGCTGTTGATTGATTTATTAGATGATTAATTGATCACTTACGAAATAGATTAACCATATCACACATGCCACATTTGAGATCCAGTTCCTTATTGAATAAGAGTGTAGTTATTAGATATATAGTTGTCCTATTTGCAATCATGACAAGCCTTCAGGCTTCGGTCTTTGCACAAACGACGATTTATACCACTGATTTCAATTCCACCAACGAAAACTGGACGAACACAGGCGCCAATAACTGGGTAAGAGCAAACGTAGACTTTACAACAGGAGCTTCAGGCAACTATTGGGGATATCCGAATGATGGGGGTGGCTATGCGACTAATGAAAGCGCCTTTGCGCAAAGCCCAATAATAGATCTAAGTCTCTATGAATCAATGACACTAAGCATTGATATCAGGTATAACACGGAAGCCACATTTGATGGGATGAATATAGAGTATTCGGTTGATGGTGGTACCAATTGGCTTGTGTTAGGCGTTTTCGAAGAAACGTCTAATTGGTACAATGAGAGTGACCTTGATGAGATCGGAAATGATGTGGATGCCTGGTCGGGAGATAATGGACAATGGCAAACCGCAACTATTTCTTTACCGTCCACATTAGACAATAATTGTCAGGCAAGATTCAGGGTTCAATTCGCCTCTGATTTTTCCGTTACTGATGTTGGGGTTGCTTTTGACAATGTAATAATCACAGGAACTGCTACCACTTTAGAAACTCCATCTTTAACATCGATTCCAGGCGATGCAACAGAGAACCTCCTTCTTTGGTTACGTTCGGACAGTGCTACCTTGCTGGACGCTTCAAACTTTATTCATCAATGGGGAGATTGGAGTGGGAATGGAAATGATGCTATGTCCGGAGTTTGTCAGGGAGCATCATTAACTTCAAATGCAATTAATGGCCATCCTGCGGTTTCCTTTGATGGGACAGATGACTATTTTGATTTGGGAGATATTCTTAATTTACAGCCATCCACTGATTCGTGGACTTTCTTCTCGGTTTTTAATTCCTCTGGAGCTGGACCAAATAATATTTTATCCAGAGCCTTGGACGGAACATTTACAAATAGACAGTTTCAATACGGACTTAATACAGGCCTTTTTGCCCAGGTAATTGGAGGTTCATATACCCAAGGATCATCTACAATTACCAATACCTGGTCGCTTGGTACATCAAGAACGAATGCTTCAAATACAAATGCATATGTGCTCGGGGCACAAGAAATAACTACAGGGGCTATTGGGAGCATGACGGAAACTACCGAAGTACTAGTTGGTGCAAGATCTGGTGGCACTGCTGATTTTTTCGCAGGAGATATCGCAGAAATTATCGTTTTTTATGGAGATCTGAGTACGACCACTCAGCGAGATGTGGAAACGTATCTTGCAATCAAGTATGGTCTGACCTTAGATATTTCATCGCAGGATTATACAATTGGTGGTAGTTCGATTTTTGACAATGCGAATTTTTCCAGTTATAACACAGACATTGCAGCAATTGGAAAGGATGATTCACAAGGATTAAATCAAACATCAGGAATAAGTGCTTCAGGTGCTGGAGTAACAATCTCAAATTCATCCAGCCTCGATGACGGTGATTTCCTGGTATGGGGAAATAACAACAGCGCAGGTACTTCTACAAGCGACTTGCCAGCAGGGGTTGACAGGAGGTTAGCAAGAGTTTGGAGGGTAGCAGAAACGGGTGATGTTGGCACCGTGGATATTTCCTTCAATGTTACCGCTTTAGGGCTAACCGGTGGAAATTTCAAATTGCTGACTGCAGCGAGCGGAACTACAATCCCAACAGGTCTAACTGGAGCAACCGTTTCCAGTATTGGAACAGTTAGCAATTCAAATGGAATAGAGACGGTCACTTTTACGGGAGTAACACTTAACAACCAAGAGTATTTCACCTTAGGAGTAGAAGAAACTGCGCCAGGAGCTGTTACTGGAAATCTAAGACTTTGGTTAAGAGCAGATGCTGGTGTTACACACTCTGGGGGGTCTGTTTCAGCTTGGGCGGATCAAACTGCCAATGTAGAAAATGGAACACAGGGCACAGGTGGGAATCAGCCAAGCTATACAAGTGATCAAGTCAATTCTTACCCGATCTTGTCATTTGATGGTGGTGATTGGCTTGATTTTGGGGACATCATGGATTTTACCCCACAAACGGATAGCTGGACGTTTTTCGGGGTTTTCAACACCAACGCAACAGGTACCCTTTTAAGTCGTGCACTTAGTGGAACGCAAGGAAACAGGCAATATCAGCATATTGTAACTGGTGGTAATTTTTCACAAGTTATTGGAGGAACTCGATCAGATGGAAGTGCTACCGCTACTGGACAATGGAGATTAGGCGTCTCGTCTGTTAGTACTACCGACGTTGATACTTACCTCGATGGTGCAGCTGATTTAACAGGAGGAACAATTGGTACAGCGACTGAAACCGCCAATGTGTTGGTTGGCGCTCGGTCTGCAGGAGGTGGATTTCTTTACACAGGGGACATGGCCGAACTAATTATGTATAGTACCGAGCTGGGTGCTACGGCGAGAAGAGATGTTGAGACATACCTGGCATTAAAATACGGATTGACTTTAGGAAATCTTGCAACCGGATATACTGTATCAGGTACTGCTGTGTATAAC